>NZ_JBALWD010000012.1:0-129260 GCF_036960985.1 Sneathiella sp.
CTCGAACCCGAACATCCACAGTTAGGATGTATTCATTTCCTCTTCACAATGTCAATTAACACGCAAAGGCCTAAACCCTCGCTAACCGCTTGCACGGTATCTCTGTTCTTCTCCTGGATTAAGTCGTTGGTGGAGGCAGACGGGATCGAACCGACGACCTCATGCTTGCAAAGCACGCGCTCTCCCAACTGAGCTATGCCCCCTCAACAAACCAAAACAAGCATGGTGGGCCTGGGTAGACTTGAACTACCGACCTCACGCTTATCAGGCGTGCGCTCTAACCAGCTGAGCTACAGGCCCGAATATTATATGCAATAGACGGTTAATTGATGGCGTTGTGACTATTTAGCCTGTTCGGACGCAAGACGCAATTGGCGAAATCGTCCTTTCGCCAATTTTTGTCTTATGCCGATTATTCGGAATTATGTGTCGAGGAAACTCCGTAGTTTTCGTGACCGACTTGGATGCTTCAACTTACGAAGCGCCTTGGCTTCAATTTGCCGAATACGCTCACGTGTTACGGAGAATTGCTGCCCGACCTCTTCCAGGGTGTGATCCGTATTCATTCCAATTCCAAATCGCATCCGCAGCACCCGTTCTTCACGGGGCGTCAAAGATGCTAAAACCCGTGTAGTCGTCTCACGCAAATTGGATTGAATGGCGGCATCCAAAGGCTGTACCGCGTTCTCATCTTGAATGAAATCACCAAGATGACTATCTTCTTCATCACCGATCGGCGTTTCCAGGCTAATGGGTTCCTTGGCAATTTTCATCACCTTTCGAACTTTCTCAAGCGGCATACCGAGTTTCACAGCTAATTCTTCCGGTGTTGGTTCGCGGCCAATTTCATGCAGCATCTGACGAGATGTCCGCACGAGTTTATTGATTGTCTCGATCATATGAACCGGAATACGAATTGTTCGTGCCTGATCGGCAATAGAACGCGTTATGGCCTGTCGGATCCACCATGTCGCATATGTAGAGAACTTATAGCCACGGCGATATTCAAACTTATCAACGGCCTTCATCAAACCGATATTACCTTCTTGGATAAGATCCAGAAACTGCAGGCCACGATTTGTGTATTTTTTGGCTATTGAAATAACAAGCCGCAAGTTCGCCTCGACCATTTCTTTTTTTGCACGGCTGGCTTCGCGTTCACCTTGCTGAACAGAACTTACAATGCGACGGAACTCGAGCATCGGCATTCCGAACTCCGAAGAAATCTTGATAATTTCCGACCGGATTTCTGTAATTCCTTCGATTTCGTTTGTCGTAAAATCCTTCCAGCCTTTTGCCTTCAGGCCGCTCATTTTTTCGACCCAGCCTGGATCCAACTCAGATCCAAAATAGTTTTCGAGGAAACTGGTCCGGGCTACTTTATGGCGTTCAGCTAAACGCAAGAGTTTACCTTCCAAGCTCATCAGGCGACGGTTGATACCGTAGAGCTGGTCAACCAGAGCTTCAATACGATTATTGGTCAGATGGACATCGTCCATCAGTTTAACCAATTCCAATTTCAGTTTCTCGTACTTCTTTTCTTGAGCATTCGAAACAACATCATTCTCGAGAGCTGCCGTCAGGCGAGCTTCCTGTAGTTTATGAAGCTTTTTATAGGTTTTCGCGATCTCATCAAACCGCTCGAAGACTTCCGGCTTTAGGGATTCTTCCAATGCAGCCAAAGACATTGTATTTTCTTCGGCGTCATCATCTTCCTCTTCTTGCTTCCGGGCTTTTTCGCCCTCTGCATCCCCATCTTCCTCGCCTTTTTCGTTCTTTTCGTCAGTTTCGTCAGTTTCAGAGTCTGATCCCGCTTCAGGCTCATCATCATTCAAACCGGCCGCTGGCAGCTCATCATCTTCGCTGTCTTCGCTAAAGCCCTCTTGCAACGCTTTTTCAGCTGCTGCACCTGCGCCATAAGTCGCATCCAGATCAATCACATCACGTAAAAGAAGTTGTTCCTGAAGCATCAATTCACGCCAATTCAGGATAGCTCGAATAGTAAGCGGGCTTTCACAAATAGCACCGATCATTTTGCCGCGGCCCGCTTCGATGCGTTTTGCTATTGCAATTTCGCCCTCGCGGGACAACAGCTCAACCGTTCCCATTTCACGCAAATACATACGCACGGGATCATCTGTTCGGTCGCCTGCAGTCGAAGCTGGTTTTTCGGCAACTACTTTTTCTGGTTTAGTTTCCTGGGTTTCGTCATCGACCTTATCGGCTGCAGGTTCCTCACCTGCTTCGTCATTTTCAACGACATTAATTCCCATCTCCGACAATAATGACATTGTGTCTTCGATTTGCTCTGAAGACATTTGATCCTGAGGCAACACAGTGTTCAATTCGTCAAAGGTGACGTAGCCTTTCTCCTTTGCCTTAGCGAGCATCTTTTTAACAGCTGCTTGAGACGCATCGATTAACGGACTATCGGGAGATTCTTCGCGTTGATCCGACGTATCAACAGCTTCCGCACTATTCGTCGCCATTAAAATATTACTCCTCGAAATTTACCCATTTACGCGACTCAATAAAGAATGCTTAGGTAAAAAGTGTTTAAATATCGTTCTTTCGTCCCGAAGCAAATCCAAATCCATCTAAATCCGCTTCATTTCCCCCAGAATCCTGCAGCGCTTTTTTTGCCAGTTTCAACCGGTCAAAATTCTCACTGGTCGCTTCTGCACCTAGTTTTTGTTGTGCCGTTGCCAATTCCTGCTCCAATATCTCTCTCTTCTGTCGAGACAGAATATGACGCCAACCGCTAACCGCATCTTCCAGTGCCGCATCTGGTCCGACGAACCATTCTATCGAGCCGCTCATAGAAGCTTTTAACCTATTTACCTGTGCAGACAATTTACGTTTAGCTAGATGGTGCGTCATGCCCGCATAGTCAAGAGATGATTCGACAGCCACAATATCTATTATCGACCGCCTTAGTCTGTCAAGCTGAGCTGAATGTAGTTTCAACCGCGTAAATTCTTCAAAGTGATTTTCCATTATTTCCGGGTGGTTTATAACGGTTAGCAGGATTAATTCTTCCCGCCTGCCGGTTCTTTGCGAATTACCGGCAGAGAGTCGAGAAGGTGCCAATAATCGCGAATCACGCTTCTGATTCGCGAATCGCCCGAATCGCTCCCGTGATGAGGAACTCGCTGACCTTTGATTTCCAGGTTGTTTTTCCGGTCGAAAAGCTTTCCATAATCGATCCTTGAAATATGTTTTATAATGTCCCTGAACCGTAGGATCTGCAATATGACTGCACAAGGTATAAATTGATTGTTCGAACGCCGCTTTTCGCTCCGGCGTGTCTGTTGAACGACCATCTGTTTCCTTTCGCCAAAGTATTTCGGAAAGGGGTATAGCTTTCTCAAGAACAGCCGCCATCGCTTCAGCGCCTTCATTTCGGATAAGGTCGTCCGGATCGACACCTTTGGGCAGTAAAGCAAACCGCAAAGAGTAACCAGGTTTCAATAACGGCAACGCTCTTTCTGCGGCGCGTAAGGCAGCGCGCCATCCAGCATCATCCCCGTCAAGGCACAGGATTGGCTCTGCGGCCATCCCCCATAAAACTTTTAGCTGATCTTCGGTAATCGCTGTGCCCAGCGGTGCTACTGATTGTGCAAATCCGGCCTCCGAAAGGGCTATAACATCCATATAACCCTCGGCTACAATAACATTTCCAATATCGAAGGCTTTTTGACGCGCCACTGCCATATTATAGAGCACGTGGCCTTTATGAAAGAGCGGGGTATCAGGCGAATTGAGATACTTCGCCGGCGCGTCTCCTAACGCACGACCACCAAAGGCAATAACCCGCCCTCTTCGGTCAGAAATTGGAAACATCAAGCGATCGCGGAAACGGTCGTAACTTGGGCGACCGTCATCCGGTCTAATTATCAAGCCACCTTCAAGCATTGTCTCTTCGCTAATGCCACGGGCAAGAAGCGCTTCCTTCAGTGCTGTACGAGAATTTGGGACCGAGCCAATCCTAAAGCTTCCAATAGCCTCGTCAGAAACCTGTCGTTTTGCGAGATATTGTCGGGCAACAGATCCCGCTTGCGTCGCCAATTGGGAGGAAAACCATTTTGCGGCTAGTTCCATGGCATCATGTAGGGTCGCAGCCTTTTGCCGCTGAGCTTGATCTTCCGGGCGTTCTACAGGCATCTGCAACCCAGCGATCGAGGCCAAACGCTCGACGGCTTCCGGAAACGCGACACCTTCAGTTTGCTTAATAAATTCTATTAAATCTCCATTGGCACCACAGCCAAAGCAATGATAAAAGCCTTTTTCCTCATTGACCGTAAATGACGGTGTTTTTTCATTGTGAAAAGGGCAAAGGCCTGAAAATTCGCGGCCTTTTTTTACCAGTTTAGTTCTTCGACCAATAACCTCCGAAAGGCTAACTCGATTTTGTATTTCTTCAAGAAATTGCGGCGGAAAGGCCATTTATTCTCCCACAACCGTTAAGGGCCCTTAGTCAACGCGCCAATAGAAATGGCGTATTTTAACTACGCGCCCAATGTCTCTTTAACAATAGAGCTTGCAATTGAAAAATCCATGCAGCCGGCGTACTTTCCCTTCAAGGTCGCCATGGTCTTTCCCATGTCCTTGAGGCCTTGTGCGTCGATCTCTGCAATTATTTCACCAACTGCATTTCTGATTTCTTCTTCATCAAACTGCTTAGGGAGAAAATCAGAGATTATATCAATTTCCTCTTGCTCAGACGTTGCCAAGTCAATCCGGCCGCCTTTTTCATAAGCTGCGATCGACTCTTTTCGCTGGCGAACCATAGTTGTCAGCATTTGAAGAATCTCATCCTCTGTGATTCCTTCTTCTGCCCCCTTGTCGCGGGCGGCCAGATCACGATCCTGTAGGGTTGCAATGATGAGACGAAGCGTTGAAGTTTTACGCTTATCCTTTGATTTCATTGCGTCTTTCAGGTTCAACTTGATATTAATTCGCAGCATATACAGGCACATCTATTATGAAGAAAGGCGCCATACTAACCGATAGCCAAATTTATAGCAAACCAATTTTTCTTTGTAACCTATTGATTTTAAAAGGAAATTTTTACCACGGAAAACTTGACGGACCCGGCCAAACTCCCTATGTTCCAGCGGAAATATCAACATTTGGCCTAAAGTAAAACGGCTCGGCGGAAATTCCGCGAGAGGGTCCCTATCAACATGTCTAATGCGAGCAACCCCACGGACTTAAATATTGAACGGACTGCAACGGCCGTCCTTGTACTTGGAGACGGTAGTGTCTTTCACGGATTTGGCGTTGGAATCGAAGGTGAAACGACCGGTGAGGTTTGTTTCAATACGTCCATGACTGGATATCAGGAGAGCCTGACAGACCCTTCCTTTGCCGGTCAACTTATAACCTTTACCTTTCCCCATGTTGGTAATGTCGGCTTTAACGATGAAGATATTGAAACAAGTGGGACCGCTGCAAATGGCCTCATCATTCGTGCCGAAATAACCGACGAAGCAAATTGGCGGGCGACGGGACATTTGGATGCCTGGTTGCAGTCCCGAAGCCTGATCGGCATATCGGGAGTTGATACAAGACGCCTTACGCATATTGTGCGTAAAACTGGGGCACCTAACGGTGTAATAGCCCATAGTAAAGACGGTAAGTTTGATCTGGATGACCTGAAAATGAAGGCTGCCGCTTGGCCAGGCCTAGAAGGAATGGATTTGGCGAAAGTAGTTTCCTGCACGGAAGCCTATGACTGGACGGAATCTAATTGGGACATCAAAGAAGGTTACGGCAACCAGACAAACCCGCGCAGGCACATTGTCGCTATAGATTACGGTATAAAGCGTAATATTCTGCGTTGTTTCGCAGAATTGGACTGTCGGCTTACCGTTGTCCCCGCAACAGCAAGCTTTGAAGAAATTACAAACCTGAAGCCAGACGGTATATTCTTGGCTAACGGACCGGGAGACCCGGCGGCCACCGGTACATATGCTGTTCCCGTAATTCGCGCGTGTGTGGAAAGCGGGATACCGACATTCGGTATTTGCCTAGGCCATCAAATGCTGGCCTTAGCCCTCGGTGCGGACACCATGAAAATGCACCAGGGCCATCGCGGCGCAAACCAACCAGTTAAAGATTTAACGACAGGTAAAGTAGAAATCACCTCGCAAAATCATGGCTTCGTCGTCGTTCGAGATAGTTTACCGGACGGCGTCACAGAAACGCACAAGTCATTGTTCGACGGTGTGGTCGAAGGATTGAGCGTTGATGGTAAGCCTGTTTTTTCAGTCCAATATCATCCTGAGGCCAGCCCAGGGCCACAAGACAGTCACTACCTTTTTCAGCGGTTTATAGATCTGGTCGACAAACATGCCTAAACGTACCGATATACAATCCATCATGATCATTGGCGCCGGCCCGATAATAATAGGGCAGGCTTGCGAATTTGATTATTCCGGAACTCAAGCTTGTAAAGCCTTGAAGGAAGAAGGCTATCGGGTCATCCTTGTAAATTCGAACCCAGCGACCATTATGACTGACCCCGGACTTGCCGATGCGACATATGTCGAACCAATAACTGCGGACTTTGTTGAAAAAATTCTGGAAAAGGAACGTCCCGATGCGATCCTTCCGACAATGGGCGGACAAACCGCCTTGAATACAGCCTTGGAATTGGCCGAACGCGGTACACTTGATCGGCTTGGTGTTCAGCTCATCGGTGCCAATCGTGAAGCCATCGCCAAAGCGGAAGATCGGGATCAATTCAGAACCGCTATGCTCAAAATCGGTCTTGATATGCCGGTGAGCGGGGTTGCACATTCGCTTGAAGAAGCTTGGAGAGTTCTCGAAAGAGTAAAGCTCCCGTGTATTATTCGTCCCTCCTTCACACTTGGTGGTACGGGTGGCGGTATTGCCTACAACCGCGAAGAATTTGAAGCAGTCATCGCATCCGGCCTCGATGCTTCGCCGACCACAGAAGTTCTGGTTGAGGAAAGTATTGTAGGTTGGAAAGAATATGAGATGGAAGTGGTCCGGGACAAAGCGGACAACTGCATTATCATTTGTTCAATTGAGAATGTTGATCCAATGGGTGTGCATACGGGAGATTCTATAACAGTTGCGCCTGCCCTCACTCTGACAGATAAAGAGTATCAGTTGATGCGCAACGCCTCTATCGCAGTTCTGCGCGAGATAGGTGTCGAAACTGGTGGCTCCAATGTTCAGTTCGCCGTCAACCCGGAGAATGGTCGACTAATAATCATTGAAATGAATCCACGTGTTTCACGCTCAAGTGCATTGGCGTCCAAAGCAACGGGCTTTCCCATTGCCAAAATAGCCGCAAAACTGGCAGTTGGGTACACATTGGACGAGCTGGACAATGATATTACCGGCATAACACCCGCGTCATTTGAGCCGACCATCGATTATGTCGTCACAAAAATCCCGCGCTTTACGTTTGAAAAATTTGCAGGTGCAGAACCAAAACTTGGTACCGCGATGAAATCCGTCGGAGAAGCTATGGCCATTGGCCGGACCTTCGCTGAAAGTCTGCAGAAAGCGCTGCGTTCGCTCGAAACTGGGCTGACCGGTTTGAACGAACAGACGTTTGCGGGCCCTGGAGAGCAGCCGGCGGACAAGCAACGCATCCAAGCTATCCTCGCTTACCCAACACCCGACCGGCTACTAAACATTGCTCAGGCGTTTCGCGAAGGATTGACCTTAGAAGAGGTTAGGACTGCAAGTAAGTATGAACCGTGGTTTCTTTCTCAAATTCAAGAGATTGTCGCTATGGAAGCAGCCGTCAAGGAATCTGGCATCCCTATCACAAAGGGCGGCTTATTAAAGTTAAAATCAATGGGTTTTGGCGACAATCGGCTTGCAGAGCTCGCTGGCACAAAAGAAGCCCATGTTTATGCTGCGCGTGAAAAATTTGAAATTCATCCGGTGTTCAAACGTATTGACACCTGTGCTGGAGAATTTACTTCACAAACACCTTATATGTACTCGACCTATGAAGGGAATGAGTGGGATCCGGCGGTTTGTGAAGCGGAGCCAACTGACAAAAAGAAAGTTATCATTCTTGGTGGCGGGCCAAATCGGATTGGTCAAGGGATAGAATTTGATTATTGCTGCGTACATGCTGCTTACGCTCTGTCGGAGACCGGTTACGAAACTATAATGGTGAACTGTAACCCAGAAACAGTTTCAACGGACTATGACACCTCTGACCGGTTGTATTTCGAACCTCTAACTGTCGAAGATACATTAGCTATTATTCGTAAAGAACAAAGCAATGGAACCTTACATGGTGTAATCGTACAATTTGGAGGTCAAACACCTTTGAAATTAGCCGCGGGCCTGGAAGCCGCTGGTGTTCCAATCTTGGGAACGACGCCAGATGCCATAGACTTGGCGGAAGATCGCGAACGGTTTCAACAACTTTTACATAAGTTAGATCTGAAACAGCCTGAAAACGGTATCGCGCGCTCCGTTCACGAAGCTTTTAGCATTGCCGAAAGAATTGGATTTCCCGTCGTCGTTCGCCCGTCCTATGTCTTGGGTGGTCGCGGTATGGAAATTGTCAGAGATGCTGATTCACTCGAACGCTATATGCGCGAAGTGGTTCAAGTTTCAGAGGAAAATCCAGTTCTCGTCGACGGATATTTACAAAACGCTATTGAAGTCGACGTAGACTGCCTGTGTGACGGTGAAACCGTATTTGTCGCCGGAATTATGGAGCATATTGAGGAAGCCGGCATTCATTCTGGCGATAGTGCCTGCTCGCTACCACCGCATACGCTTTCCGATGATCTCATTCATGAGATTAAGCGGCAAACAAAAGCAATGGCTTTGGCCCTAAATGCTGTCGGCTTGATGAATGTTCAATTTGCTATCAAGGACAATATTATTTTTATACTTGAGGTCAACCCGAGGGCGAGCCGAACAGTACCATTCGTTGCGAAAAGCATAAATTATCAGATAGCCAAAATTGCTGCCCGGATAATGGCTGGAGAAAAACTGTCATCATTTAATCTTGAATATCGAAAACTTGATCACGTCACTGTCAAGGAAGCGGTCTTCCCTTTCAGCCGGTTTCCTGGCGTAGATGTCATCCTCGGACCAGAAATGCGGTCCACGGGCGAAGTGATGGGAATAGATTCAGATTTTGGATCAGCTTTTCTGAAATCTCAGATTGCGGCTGGTGTTAAATTACCAACAGCAGGGACCGTATTTGTTTCGGTCAAGGATTTGGACAAAGCTTCAATCAAAACCGCAGTGGCAAAACTTATCGACCTTGGATTTGATATTGTCTCTACCGGCGGGACGGCAGAGTTTCTAAATGGTGAAGGCCTTAAAGTTAGGCGCGTCAACAAAGTCATGGAAGGCCGGCCAAATATCGTAGACGATATGAAAAATGGTGATATCGCCATGGTCTTTAATACAACTGAAGGCGCACAAGCACTTCGGGACAGTTACGACATCCGTAATACTGCGCTCATGATGAAGACTCCTTATTCGACGACTGTCGCTGGTGCACATGCTACTGTGTTGGCTATTGAAAAAATAAAAACAGGAACTCTTGAAGTTAAGCCACTTCAATCCTATTCTTAATTCCTTGACAACTGTTATATGAGATATTATTCAAGTCGCCTTTTTGATTAGGCGAAACATAAGGCTTTTACGTGTAATACGTGATTTGAGAAGACAATGGAAAGAATACCGATGACAGCAGCTGGTTTCACTCGGCTTGAAGCTGAATTGAAAGAGTTGAAGTCCCATGCGCGCCCCTCGGTCATCCAGGCGATTTCGACAGCTCGCGAGCACGGCGATCTTTCAGAAAATGCCGAATATCACGCTGCAAAAGAACAGCAGTCTCTGATCGAAGGTCGGATTGCTGAGCTTGCCGACAAACTCGGTCGCTCTGAAATCATTGATGTAACCTCAATTTCAGGGAACCAGGTTAAGTTCGGCGCGACAATCCTGCTGGCCGACGAAGATACTGATGAGGAAACCAGGTATCAAATTGTTGGTGAAGACGAAAGCAGCATTGAACAAGGTCGGCTCTCCATCACGGCACCCCTTGCGCGTGCTTTGATCGGAAAAGAACAGGGCGATAGCATTGAGGTGACGACACCGGGTGGATCGAAAGCCTATGAAATTGTAGAAGTTATTTACACCGACTAAGTTTCGTCCAACTAACTTTTTTACCAAAGCCTTTCCGGTAATCTGGGAAGGCTTTGTTGTTTTGGCTCCAAGAAGTCGAGCCTATTAACTAATAGGACAACACAACCGGGAATGATGCTATGAAATCGCAAGAAATCAACTCCGAAAACGCCCCTGCCGCGGCAGGAGGTTATGCACAGGCACGTGAAGTATTTGATGGCAAGCGCACCCTATACATAAGCGGCCAAATCCCGGTTACTGTAGACGGTAAAACCCCTTCCAGTTTCGAGGACCAGGCACAAGTTGCCTGGGACAATATCAAAGCCCAATTATCGACCGCAAACATGAGTATTGAAAACTTGGTCAAAGTCACTATTTTTCTTGCGGACCGACAATATACCATTCCTAACAGGACGGCTAGGGCCACTGCACTAGGTGATCACAAGCCAGCCCTTACCGTAATTATCGCAGGAATTTTTGACGCCTCTTGGTTACTTGAAATCGAAGCAATCGCCATTGCCTAAAATCAAGTTAGCGCGGATCATCGGCTAGTGAATGGTCCGTCGGCTGCGGTGTAACTGTCAATATAGTGACTCCCCCGGACGAGTAAAACCGATGCCAACAAGATTTAGGAACCACTGCAAGCATGCCTGCCCCTAATTCCAATATATTTTCCCCTTGCTCTCCTAAAATAATCAGCCTGGTTTTTCCCGCCAATACATGGACCAGCTCATCACCTTTAGTGTGACGCTCCCAAGCGCTTTCGCCATCGAAACTACCTGTAAAAACAGCACCTTCGTCATACTCAGCCAATCTTGTAAAGGCATCTCCGACAACATCTTCAGGTGTATCTTTTTGTCGACTTCTTAAGTGCGTTAAAGCCGACAATTCGGCTTGAATATCGATAGCTTTTGGCATCACCCACCTCAGTTTAACGCGCAAATCACGCGGCCTTGGGGCCAGCGGCCCAAATCTTTGTGCAAAAAAGCACTTGAACAGTTATCACCTTCAAAATTAAACCTGATATATAGCATATTCTGACTTTTCTGGTGTTTGTGAAGAATTAATAAATTACAGGTACAATCCTGGTTAACAAAAAGCAAAATACTTTGTCACTAAATGATCCGATAGGTTTTTGATGCCGAAAAACTATAATTTTAAGAAGCTTGATATCTTGTTTGTCGACGACAATAAGAACATGCATCTAATCGTAAAGCACTTGTTGCAGGCGATGGATATAAACAATTTCCGCGGATGCCTCAACGCAAACAATGCCCTTAAAATGATAAAAAATCAGCTGCCGGATATTTTGATCACAGACCTAAAAATGGGATCGTTAAACGGTTTTGAGCTCATTGAGCGCATTAGAAAGGGCGAAGGCGGCTGTGATCCTTATCTGCCAATTCTCGTCCTCTCAGGGCAAACCGAGATTGATACCGTAATCAAGGCACGCAATGCCGGCGCCACTGAATTTCTTGCAAAACCAGCGTCCGTTGGATCATTGTATGATCGTCTGGTATGGATGGTCGAGAACCCACGTCCATTTATTAAGGCAGAAGAATTTTTAGGCCCCGACAGACGCCGCGCTATGCGCGGTTATGAAGGTCTTGAAAGGCGAGATTAAATTTATCCTGATTTATGCTTCCCAGTACGTAGTATGTTTAATTTAGAGGCATCCCATGATCGAAATAGAAAAAAAAGACACCTATGAGATCCATCATGCGCCGGATCGATTGAAAACTAAGGTTGAGCGCGACAGCGGAATGCCATATGACGAAATTGAAGAACGTGCCGAGCAAAATATGGAAAATCTTGTGGAAAAGTTTCTAGATGGAGTTTCAGTAAGCATTAAAACTATTCAAAAATCCTGGCTTGCGCTCAAAGAAAACCGAGGCACATGCTTAGATCGAAACGTTGTCTTTGATAATTGCCATGATCTAAAGGGAATGGGTGGGTCGTTTGGTTTCCCTCTCATAAGTTTTGTTGGAGAAAAAATTTGCTTACTGACAGATGAAGCTATTGAAGTTGAAGCGTTAAACCTGGACCTCATAAATGCACATATTGACATTCTCAGCTGGTCTGCGGCAAACCGCGTCGGGGCATTAAACGACCCGCGATCCAAAATGCTTTTGAAAGCTTTGGAAAATGCGAAAGTTGTTGCCTGACACGTGCCCTGATCACACTTCAGGAACTGGCGACGTATAATTAAGCCCCAAACGCCCACCGTCCACGTAAATAACCTGACCGGTGATATATGAACTCTCATCAGTCGCCAGGAACAAAGCGACATCGGCTATTTCCTCCGGTTTTCCAGTCCGTCCCATGGGTGTTCTCGATAAAATTGCGTGACGGGCTGCTTCATCCTCCATCACCTGGTTCAACATATCAGTCGCGATCGAGCCTGGACCTATAGCGTTCACCCTGACGCCACGCTGAGCTAGGGAAACAGCCATAACACGCGTTAATTGGTTCAAACCGCCTTTCGACACATTATACGGCAGAATATTCGGGATCGTCAGAAGCGCGTTCACCGAAGACATATTGATGATACTGCCACCGCTATCTTGAGTGACCATAACTTTGCCGGCCGCCTGACTCAGCAAGAACGCACCTTTAAGATTAACACCGAGAACAATATCAAAATCTTCCTCGGAAATTTCCAGAACATCGCCAGTACGTAGAATGCCTGCATTATTGACTAAGATATCGATACATCCTTGGTCGCCCATTACTTTTTCAACCAGTGCGACACACTCTGCTTTTTTTGAGACATCACAAGTCGCAGAAATTGCGGATTGGCCTAGTTTTTCTGCCGCTTTAGCCGCAGCTACACCATCGATGTCGGCCATATAGACAATAGCGCCTTGCTCCAAATAACGCTGGGCAATACTATATCCGATGCCTTGGGCGGCACCTGTCACTATTGCAACTTTGCCTTTTAACCGCATAGTCATTTCCCTTTGTATTACTTCGCTGCTGGAAATCCAGCCGCCGCGAGGACGGCAGCAATTTCTGTTACTATTGCAGGATCATCGATAGTGGCTGGCACTGAAAATTCTTCACCGTCAGCTACTTTTCGCATGACACCTCTTAGTATTTTTCCGGAGCGTGTTTTTGGTAATCGAGATACGACAAGAGCAATTTTAAATGCAGCGACGGGACCAATTTTTTCTCGTACTAGACTTACGAGTTCTTTTCTCACATCGTCATGGTCACGGTTCACACCGATATTCAACACGACAAACCCCATTGGAGCCTGCCCTTTCAATTCATCTTGTACGCCGATTACCGCACATTCGGCTACATCCTTGTGCCCTGCCAAAACTTCTTCCATACCGCCGGTCGAAAGCCGGTGGCCCGCAACATTAATAATATCGTCCGTTCGCGCCATGATGAAGAGATATCCATCTTCATCCACATATCCAGCGTCACCCGTTTTATAATATCCCGGAATATCGCTTAGATAGGAATTGATATAACCTTGATCATTATGCCACAAAGTAGGCAAAGTACCGGGCGGAAGAGGTAGTTTAATAGCAATTACACCAATATCACCGGCTGCTTTTTCCGAGCATGCGTCCTCTTCATCTATAATTCGAATGTCGTAGCCTGCCACTGGTAAAGTTGGGCTTCCCAGCTTTACGGGTTTCATTCCATATCCCATACAATTAGCCCCAATCGGCCAACCAGACTCAGTCTGCCACCAATGGTCAATAACAGGCACCTTCAACGCGTTTTGAGCCCAAATAATTGTATCAGGGTCAGCGCGTTCTCCCGCAAGAAAGAGTGTTTCAAAGTTACTCAGGTCATAATTTGCGAGTAACTTGGCTTCGTGATCATATTGCTTGATGGCCCGGAACGCCGTTGGCGCCGTAAACAACGCCTTTACTTTATGGTCTTGAATGACTCGCCAAAAGGTACCCGCATCCGGCGTGCCAACTGGCTTTCCTTCGAATAGAATTGTCGTGCAGCCATGTAATAGAGGTGCATATACGATATAGGAGTGCCCCACAACCCAGCCAACATCTGACGCCGCCCAAAAGACCTCTCCGGGGTTGATGTCATAGACATATTTCATGGACCATTTCAACGCTACTGCATGTCCACCATTGTCGCGAACAACCCCTTTCGGGACACCGGTGGTTCCAGATGTATAGAGGATATAAAGCGGGTCTGTTGCCGCAACAGGCACACAGTCTATCGGATCGGAAGCTGCTGATAATTCCTGCCAATCATGATCACGTCCCTCTATCATCAACGCTACACATTCAGGTCGTTGTAAAATGACGCAGCTTGACGGCTTATGGGTTGAAAGATCAATAGCATCGTCCAGTAACGGTTTGTACTCAACAATTCTTCCTGGTTCCAAACCGCACGACCCAGCGACAATACAAACAGGTTTTGCATCATCAATTCGTGTCGCGAGCTCTTTTGGTGCAAAGCCGCCGAAAACCACAGAATGCACCGCGCCCAATCGCGCGCAGGCAAGCATTGCGACAAGTGCCTCAGGTACCATCGGCATATAGATCAAAACCCTGTCGCCCTTACTAACACCAAGGCTTGCCAACGCACCGGCAAATCGTGCAACAATTTCCGTGAGTTCTCGATACGTAAATTTCTTGATTTGGTTCGTCATGGGGCTGTCATAAATTAAGGCATCTTGATCGCCTCGCCCTTCATCAACATGCCGATCGAGGCAGTTGTAACAAGTATTGAGTTCCCCTCCCTCGAACCATTTATAAAAAGGGGGGTTAGTATCGTTGAGAACAGTCGTCCACGGCTTGTACCAGCTTATGTCCGAGGCTGCATCTCCCCAAAACCCATTTGGATCCTGCAAAGAACGCAGATAATCTTCTTCATAAGTGGCCATAAGTTACTCCCTGAATCTATTCTTAATTTATCCTAAGAAAAACAACGGTTACCGCACAAAGTCAATAGAGACCACTATAAGACACAAGAATTGCTCGATTTCATTGATACAAAACAAAACCGCGAGAAAATTCTCGCGGTTTTTAGATCAACAAAATGCTTTAAAGGCTAGCTAGAGGATGGCTTAAATATATCATCAAAGCTTTTGGCAATTTTAGCCGCCTCGTCTTGTTTATCCGTATTGGTATCGGTCTTCCCGAAAACAGCTTCTGCTTCAGCCATAGGGTCATAGGCTTCTTCCTTTTGCGCCTGCTGTTTTTTACGCTCATAAGGTGTCAACGGAACTGCAGCGGCTTCAGCTGCAACAGCGGCTGCAACTTCTTCCATCAATTTACCCCGGTCCTCGTCTGTCCGGCGATGAGCCGATTTTTTAACCGCTTCATCCAATTCAAGCTGGGTGCAAATGCCGACACTGACAGGATCACGCGGCCGGATATTTTGCGTATTCCAGTGGGATTTATCCCGAATGGCGGTGATCGTTGTTTTTGTGGTTCCAATCAATTTGGAAATTTGTGCATCTGTTAGTTCCGGATGGAATTTTACCAACCAGGAAATGGCGTCCGGACGGTCTCCGCGACGAGAGACAGGCGTATAACGGCCACCACGTCGACGCGGTTGCGGCACGTCACCCGCTGGCTTGCTCAGCTCAAGGCGACCTGTAGGGTCGTTCTGACAGCGATCCAGCTCTTCTCGCGTGAGCTGGCCGTTTGCAATCGGGTCCTGCCCAACGATGCCAACAGCGACTTCACCATCCGCTATCCCTTGAATTTCAAGTGAATGCAGACCACAGAAATCACCAATCTGTGCAAATGACAAAGCTGTATTATCAACCAACCAAACAGCCGTTGCCTTTGGCAATAATGGCGTAACCATAATATCTCCTTATGTGGTCCTTCTCAGCAAGAGAAGAGCCTACTGCTATTTCTTCACTGTATATGGCGGAAATAGCCCCTAAAGTCTAGGCTGTATACGCCAATATCTCTCTCTGGCAAGCGTTTAAATCAAACCTCCAGGACGATTTTTCCAATATGTGATGAATCATCTATGCGTTTATGAGCTGCCGCCGCTTCTTTTAGAGGAAACACACTATCCATAACGGGGCCAATAGAACCGGATGCCAGGAGCGGCCAGACTTTCTCTTCTAGCTCCGAGCCAATTTCAGATTTCGCTTGAATGGATTGCGGACGAAGCGTTGAGCCGGTGATCGTCAGGCGTTTCATCATGACAGGTGCAAAATTAACCTCGGCCATCGCGCCGCCGAGAAAAGCGATGTAGACGAGCCGACCCTCCACAGCAAGGGCTGATATATTTCGTTGGATGTAGTCACCACCTACCATATCCAAAATCAAATCAACACCGCGGCCGTCAGTCAATTCTTTGACAACCCCGACGAAATCTTCATCTTTGTAATTGATGCCTCGCTCCGCGCCCAATGCCTCAATTTCTCTGCATTTGGCATCGGTTGACGCCGTCGTAAAGACACGTGCACCAAAGGACTTTGCCAATTGAATGGCTGTTGTGCCTATTCCGCTGGCGCCGCCATGAACCAAAAATGTCTCGCCGCCTTTAAGACCGCCCCGATTAAAAACGTTCGTCCATACCGTAAAATATGTTTCCGGAATTGCGGCGGCGCGAACGAGATCGTAACCTGCGGGAACGTCCAAACATTGCGCCTCCGGGGCAACGCAATATTCCGCATAGCCGCCACCGGCAACCAGAGCACATAATGTATCGCCAACTTTGAAACGTGTAACACCGGCACCAACAGCTGCAACTGTGCCGGAGATCTCTAAACCCGGGATATCAGAAGCACCTGGTGGCGGGGCATACCCTCCCATACGTTGCAAAACATCAGGACGGTTAACACCTGCTGCAGCAACTTTCACCAGAACGTCATCATGTCCAGGCAAAGGCAAAGGGCGCGTTGTTGGAACTAATCCATCGGGCCCGCCGAATTCCTTGATCTCGATCGCTGTCATCGTTGTAGGCAACGTGGTCATATTTTTCTCCGACTTTTTATTTGTCTGCATGCAAAGCAGCGGGTTAGAATGTTGATTGATATATACGGGCGCCCGTGACGCATAGCATATTGAGGAAAATTGCGATGACAAGCAACGATGAAGAAACTTCTCGAAATCTGTCTTCGAATGTTAATTACGACACGATGTCGATTGACGACCTGCATGAGTATATCGCAGATATGGCAGCAGAGATTGAAAAAGTAAAACTGATCATCGAAAAGAAACTAGCGGCTCAAAATACCGCCGACAGCTTTTTCAAAAAATAGAAAGGGCGATTCTTGAAAACTATTGCCATTCTCAGATATCAGCCGAATCACGCTTAATTAGTGACCACAAGTGGTCACGATAAATCCTCATGTGTGTATTCGTTAATTGTAATTTAATAGATTATCGTTACATTGTTAGATGTACCCCAATACGGGTTACAGGGATTGGAATCCCAATTCCAGTCCTTATGACGCCTCCCTGTTGACTTGAGCCGCCTTACTTAGGCGGCTCTTTTTTTGACCCAACTATGACTAAAAAAAGTTATTTATTTGACATGTTCTTGACAGAGTCTCTTGACTCTTATTCCCATTCAGCGTTTTAATTCCGCGTTCAGAACAAGTCTGACAGGTAGAGGCTAATAAAAAAAGGGGGCGCCGAAAACGGCAGCCCCCTTAATAATTTAGAGTTTCTAATGTGCCCGTGGGCCTAATTCCATTAGCTAGTGACCGATGCGAGGAGGCCCTCCTTTACCAGCCTGACTAGGGCCAAAAGCCTTATCCAAAGTAGTTGTGCTATCTTCTGCAAGTTCAATGCTTTCAGTAAGCAAGTTAAGTATGCGCATATTGTTCGCAAGTACTGATTTGGCCTCAGCGCGCGGATCATCAGTGATCAAGAGGCAGCGCTCCAATATATCGTTCCGGATCATCGCCAAAACATCTTCAAGCTTTTTACCAGCCGGATTTTCTTCTGTAACAAGATAGTGGGTCAAGGCTGCATCCTCCGATCTATATTAAGGAGTAGACAATATGCAGAACTTGGTTAATTTTTCGATAATTATAGGTTTCTAGCGGTTTCTCGGAGGACGAATTTTTGTACCTTACCTGTCGACGTTTTTGGTAGGTCCGCGAAAACAACGGTTTTCGGGCATTTGAAATGTGCGAGATTTTCCCGGCAAAAAGTGATAATTTCCTCAACGGAGGGAGTTTCTCCTTCACGCGGCGTAACAAAAGCACAAGGTGTCTCGCCCCATTTTTCATCTGGACGCGCAACGACGGCTGCTTCAAGAATTTTTGGATGCTTATAAAGGACATTTTCAACCTCTATCGTCGAAATGTTCTCACCGCCAGAAATAATGATATCTTTTGAACGATCTCTCAATTCGATATATCCATCTTCATGAATGACCCCTAGATCTCCAGAATGGAACCAACCATTTTCAAATGAGGTATCCGTCGTCATGGGGTTTTTTAAGTAACCCTTCATCACCAAATTTCCTCGCAACATAACTTCGCCCATGGTCTGTCCGTCCCACGGAACTGGGGTCATCGTTTCTGGATCCATGATGTCTAGCCCGGCCAGCGCATGATATCGTACGCCTTGGCGGGCTTTTAATGCCGCTCGTTCGTCTTTTGACTTATTGTTCCATTCAGACTTCCAGTCGCAATAAACAGCAGGCCCGTACGTTTCGGTCAACCCATAAACATGTGTAATGTCAAAGCCCATTGCATCTATTTGGGCGAGTACTGCGGCAGGGGGTGGCGCGCCTGCAACCATCGCTTTAACACCTTTGGGTGCTTTTGCTTTGTTCTCGTCAGTAGTATTAATCATCATTGATAAAACAATGGGTGCTCCACACATATGATCTACATCGTGTTTCTGCATCTGATCATATATCGCATTAACTTCGACATTACGCAGGCAGATATGCGTGCCGCCCACAGAGGTAATAGTCCAAGGAAAACACCAACCATTGCAATGGAACATAGGTAGCGTCCATAAATAGGTTGCGAATTTCGGCAAATTCCATGTCATTGCAGACCCTGTCGCTGCTAAATAGGCGCCGCGATGATGATATACGACACCTTTTGGATCGCCAGTTGTTCCCGATGTGTAATTTAGCGACAGGGCTTGCCATTCGTCCTTTGGCGGCTGCCATGCGAATTTCGGGTCACCAGTTGCGAGGAAAGTTTCGTAATCCATTTCTCCTATCAATGTGCCCGATTCCGCCAACGGGTCATCAATGTCAATGACAATTGGCTTTACTCCGCATAAGGTCAACGCTTCGGTAATGAGAGAAGAAAAAGAGCGGTCGGCAATCAACAGTTTGCATTCCGCGTGATCGAGAATAAAGGCCAGTGCCTTGGCATCAAGCCGTGTATTAAGCGCATTCAGGACGGCGCCTATCATGGGGATTCCAAAATGACTTTCCAACAGAGCTGGAATATTGGGCGCAATCACGGAGACTGTATCACCTAATCCAATACCCTTAATTTTGAGAGCACTCGCCAGCCGGCGCGTCCTGGCATAAAATTCTCGATAATTGTAAGACCAGTCGCCGTGTATTACTGCCGTTTGATCTGGATAAACTTGGGCTGAACGTTCGATGAAAGTCAGCGGCGAAAGACATTCGAAATTTGCTGCATTCATGCCAAGATTTGTTTCGAAGGGATTTACGGCCATTTGTTGTCTCTCACATGGTGTATTTATATAATTCTAATATTCGACGCTTCTATGCGTTAGACTTCGCCGTTTCCCGTAGCGTTTGTTTCAACTGGAACACCCGGCAAGTATTTGGACACTCTTATACCAAGCGACGTTTTTACATGGGCCACATTTGGCGCGGCCGTTAATTCATGGGTTAAAAAATGCTGATAGGTATCCCAGTCTTTTGCTACGACTTTTAGAATAAAGTCGTTTTCACCGGCCAACATGTAGCATTCCCGTACCAGCGGCCATGCAGTTACCCTCTCCTCAAATGCAGATAAATCGACTTCTGCCTGGCTTTGCAAGCCGACTAAAGCGAATACCGTTACGCCGAAACCAAGATTCTCGGAATTTAGTTGCGCATGATACCCTTGAATGTAGCCAGTTTCTTCCAAGGCGCGAACGCGCCTCAAGCATGGGGGAGCTGATATACCAGCATTTTTTGCCAGCTCAACATTAGTAATTCTGCCGTTTTCCTGCAAATCGTGCAGAATACGGCGATCGATTTCGTCTAGTTTGACACGTTGCATTATTTCCTCCGGCTATCAGATGTGCGCAATAATATTACAAGGATTGAATTCCGCCAAGCGATAGAAGCAGGGATTATGCCAATTGCAGAAAAAAGTTTATATTAACGGCATAACGCTTGACCTTAGTGAAGAGGACAGCTTACAGGAATTAAATGAAGGTTGACGGTCTGAAAAACGAAATGAGTTGCTGGGTTGTTACTGATGGCAGTGCAGGCATGGAAATTCAATGCATTGGTTTAGCGGAAGCGCTGACTTTGGATTTCTCAGTAAAGCGCATCAAAACCGCTAAACCGTGGCGATGGTTACCGCCCGCACTCTGGCACGCGCCACTTTCTCGTTTAAAGCCTGAAGGTGATCAGCTAAAAGCGCCTTGGCCAAGTGTACTAATCACTTGTGGTCGGCAAGCGATCCCTTTGAGCATGGCTATAAAAAAGGCAAGTGGCCAAAAAACATTCACTATCCATATCCAAACTCCAAATACCAATCCCACTAATTTTGACGTCGTCATTGTTCCCGAGCATGACAAGCTCCGTGGCCCAAATGTCTTGGTTACTGAGGGCGCTTTAGGGCGTATCACGCTTGAATTATTGGAATCAGAAGGGAAGAAATTAAGCTCTTCAATTAAGAGCCTCCCAAAACCAATTGTCACGGTCCTCGTCGGTGGAAGCAACAAATGCTACGACTTGACACCGGACGTCATGACAAAGCTAGCAGATGATTTATCCTCCTTACACGATCAAAGTGGCTGCAGCTTTCTCGTTACAACATCACGGCGAACCGGGCACGAAAATGAAGCTATATTAACCGAAGCACTTGCCAACCTTCCTCATCAATTATGGACCGGGAAAGGAGACAATCCCTACTTTGGTTTTCTCAATCTAGCATCAGCGATTATTGTGACGGCCGATTCCGTCAATATGGTATGTGAAGCGAGTTCGATGGGAAAACCGGTCTATGTTTTTGAACTACCTGGTGGGAATCGAAAATTCCGACATTTTCACCAAAGAATGCGAAACTTGGGCTACACCCGCCCCTTTATCGGTAAATTGGAACAATGGTCTTCTACGCCACTGCTTGAAACGCGAAAAATTGCCGGTCAAGTTCAAAAAATCCTGTCCGACCACACTTAATTTAGTGATCTGCGCCGCAAAACTGACACGCCTACTTGCATGCCCTCGCCGCACATTATACATAGTCGGATACCGCAACTTAGAATCTGCTGTTTGAGCACCGGAGAACCCCATGGCTGAAATCCACAATACTGAAGTTCTTATAATTGGCTCTGGCCCGGCAGGCGATACCGCTGCGGTATACGCAGCACGTGCGTCATTGGATCCGATCCTTGTCCATGGATTGCAGCCCGGCGGACAATTGACAATTACAACAGACGTCGAAAATTACCCAGGATTTGCAGAGCCGATCCAAGGCCCATGGCTAATGGAACAAATGGAAGCTCAGGCCAAGAATGTTGGAACACGAATTTTCAACGACTACATCACGGAGTTGGATACATCTCAACGTCCCTTCGTCGCCACAGCGGATTCAGGGACAAAATATATAGCGGAAACTGTCGTCATTGCGACCGGTGCAGCCGCGAAATGGCTTGGTTTACCATCTGAAGAAAAGTATATGGGATTTGGCGTCTCCGCCTGCGCGACATGTGATGGATTTTTCTACCGCGGAAAAGAAGTCATGGTAATTGGCGGCGGCAACACAGCCGTTGAAGAGGCAATCTACCTGACCAATCATGCGGACAAAGTTACCTTGGTCCATCGCCGCGATTCTTTGCGAGCAGAGAAAATTCTGATCGAACGATTAAAGAAAAACCCGAAGATCGAAATTATCTGGGATCACGTTCTCGAAGAAATCATCGGCGAAGAGGATCCATTTGGCGTAACCGCTGCCAGAATCCGCCACGTTCAGACAAACGAGACGCAAGATGTCTCGGTTCACGGTGTGTTTATTGCAATTGGTCATAACCCGAATACTGAGCTGTTTAACGGTAAATTGGATATGGATGACGAAGGATACCTGCGTACAGCATCTGATTCGACCGCAACAAATATTCCCGGCATTTTTGCCTGTGGCGATGTGCAAGATAAAATTTACCGCCAAGCCGTAACTGCGGCGGGAACCGGATGCATGGCGGCCCTGGAAGCCGAAAAATTTATTGCTGCCGATGAAAGTTCTTCATCTAAAGAAGCTGCTGAGTGAAGTAAGGCTACTTGAAATTTGCGACACGACCTTGTCTTCAACACAAATTATCGAGTAACCTGATATGACAATTAGAAAAGGTTAGTCCCAGTATTCTTGGGTGCCCTTAATCTGTAATCTGGACATCAAGATGGACTGGGATAAACTTCGCGTTTTTCATGCTGTAGCCGAAGCGGGTAGCTTTACTCATGCTGGCGAAACACTGCATTTGAGCCAGTCCGCCGTGAGCCGGCAGATTAGTGCACTTGAAGACAGTCTTAAAGTTGCTCTTTTCCATCGCCATGCCCGCGGCCTCTTATTGACTGAACAGGGCGAATTGCTTTTTCGAACTGCGCATGACGTTTTCGCCAAATTGGCCATGACCGAAGCACAATTGATGGATGCAAGAGAAAAACCATCAGGTGAGATCCGTGTCACGGCGACAGTAGGTCTCGGTGCGAACTGGCTTACTCCCCGTATTCGTGAGTTTATCGAACTGTACCCGGAAATTACCGTCAACCTTATCCTCGCCGACCGAGAGCTCGATCTTGGGATGAGGGAGGCGGATATTGCCATCAGGCTGCGAGCGCCCGTCCAACCTGATCTCATTCAACGCAAATTAATGACGGTAAATCATCACTTATATGCCTCGCCTGATTTTCTAAAAAAACATGGGACACCATCAACTATTGAAGACGTTATTGGCCTTAACCTTATCGTTTATGGCGATGAAGCACCGACAAATATCGCTAACGTCAACTGGTTGTTGAAGGAGCTTTCCAAATTCGAAAAGGAAATAGCGCCCGTTTTCAAAGTCAATAATGTGTATGGATTATTGCTGGCTGTTCAAAGCGGCCTCGGTATCGCAAGCTTGCCCGATTACATCGTCCAAGGTCATAATAATGTCGTCCGAATTCTACCCGATTTAGGCGGTCCGTCTTTCGATAGTTACTATGTTTATCCAGAAGAACTACGAAAATCCAAGCGTGTGACTATTTTCCGGGACTTCTTAATTCAAAAAGTTGCAGAATCTGCTTTTTAAATCAACTCCTTAACGAGCCATGCAGTAAATGCATATCGGCTTTGCCGAGATTGATCTTTCCCTGCCCCCCAGAATTTCATACAAAAGGGCATACGATGTTGCATCGCAATATCAGATTTCACGAAAGATCTTTTGGTCTTTGTGAATGTTGCAAAAATTCCTCCCAGTTTTTTGCAACGTCATGTCTCCCTGACATGACACCTCCCTGTTAGACTTGCCGGCCATTCATTTGGCCGGCACTTTTTTAGGGCAACTGCATATAATGTATCGAGAATCCTGGCTTCACTAACGTTTCCATTTAACGCTGGCCTGACATGCAAAAATCACATGGGTGCAGCGCAACATTTCTATTGAATTATCTCCCCTCATACACTAGATTTAATTTATTAATGTTGCATCGCAGCATTGCCCGAATATCAGCTCCTTGTTGATATGTAGATTGTGTGTTTTCCTCCCAGACGCATACAATCGGTATTATCGAAAGATATACCTCCCTTTAGACTAAGCCGGCCTCGCAAGGGGCCGGCCTTTTTTTGGTATGCATGTAACGCATATCTGCCATGAATTATTGCAGGTTCAATTTTTTCAATTATAGCCAATATAGAGTAGTAGCGATGCTGCAATGCAGCGTGCTAACCACCAGACCCCTCTGGTGTTGGACATTAGGGCGCCTCCCTGCCCGACCTGTCCCGTATCTCGCAAGAGATGCAACCTCCCTGTTAGACTTGCCGGCCATTTAATTGGCCGGCATTTTTTTGGATAATTCGATTCATCTCATATTGTGAATATGTGCCGGCAAAGTCCAATAGCATAACTCCAAAAAAAACACGCTAGTACCAAAAGATATTAGCGTGTTTTTGAAAATCCTGTAGTTTTCAACTGATCCCAGATCAGGCTCACATAAACAAGTTTTGACCCTTCATGTCTTTGTATAGGTCAGCAACAAATTCACCATAACCATTATAGATTAACGTCGGAATGCGTTCACCGGTACCAATATCTCGCTCTGTTGCCTGGGACCAACGAGGATGATCGACTTCAGGGTTTACATTTGCCCAAAACCCATACTCAGATGCATTTAATTTTTCCCAAAAAGTTTCCGGTTTCTTGTCTGAAAAATGAAAACTCACAAGAGATTTTGCCTGTTTAAAACCATACTTCCATGGTGCAGCCAACCGTAAGGGAGCGCCATTCTGTTTAGGCATTGGCTTCCCGTACATACCAGTCACAATAAAGGAGAGATCATTCGTCGCTTCCTCAATTGTCAGCCCTTCAGTGTAGGGCCAAGGGTACCAAAACTGTCTCTGTCCGGGAGCAACAGCCTTATTCTCAAATGTTTGCATAACAAGATATTTAGCGTTCGAGGTCGGCGCGGCCATCTTCACCAGTTCTTTCAGTGCAAATCCGCTCCAGGGAACAGCCATGGACCAAGCCTCGACACAACGGTGGCGGTAGACCCGCTCTTCAAGTGGCATTTTGGCGAGCAGCTCATCAATATCAATTTCCATTTCTTTCTCAACCATGCCAGTAATCTTAACTGTCCACGGCCGAATAGGAAGTGCTTGTGCGGCTTCAGAAATACTTTTATGCGAGCCAAACTCGTAAAAATTATTGTATGTCGTTGCAATTTTTTCTGGCGTGAGATCGCGGACAACCGTGTAGCGTTCATTCCTCGGCACAGGATAAAGACCAGCACTTGGATCCCCTTCCGCAGCGATAGCCTGCCGGAGAGGAGAAAACGCACCAGCAGCAGCAAACATGCCGGCACCTGCGAAACCCTTTAATATCGACCGACGATTTAAATAATCACTTTCTGAAGTAACTTGGGATTCAGATAGTTCCCAACTTTTACGAATTTTTATTAGCACGCGCCCACTCCTTCAACAATCATACTTGTTTCAAGGATAATTGACACTTTACCGATAAACTACAATTCAATAGTCCGTGAGAAGCCTCTGGCCCTCGTTACTATCGATACCGTGGACAGGAGCTTGCGCATCTCGTTCAGTTCCGGTTTTGTAGAACTTTTTCTGCATTTTGGCCGGTAAGTTCTTGCAGGTGGTCGAATTCACGTCGATAAGTACCGACACCCAGAGTAGCTGAACGCAGGTCGACAATTAGATCCTGCACTTCAGATTCAGGTATCATGGCAACTAACAGGTCCCAACCATCCCAGCCCTGCCGCGCGTCAAAACCCAAAATTTGCCCACGCCGGCCGCTTACAATGCTGTTTACTTTTGACGTATAGTCAGACGGCATGGCGACTTCAACCTTGTAGATCGGTTCCAATAACACTGGATCACATTTGGGCATGCCTTCACTCATGGCAATACGCGCTGCTGATCGAAATGAATTTTCAGAACTATCGACGGAATGAAATTGGCCGTCAAACAATGTTACTTCAACATCCACTACAGGAAAACCCAACGGGCCCTCCACCAGATATTCCTTCACACCATGCTCTACTGCCGGAATATATTGACGGGGAACAGAGCCACCGACAATTTTTTCCTCAAAATTAAATCCGGAACCGCGCGGCAGCGGTTTAATTTCTATTTGCACATCGCCAAATTGCCCATGCCCACCACTTTGTTTTTTGTAGCGTGCATGTTGGGTCGCCGATTTGCGAATAGCTTCTTTATAAGCGACTTTTGGCTTTCTTGATTTCACATCCAGACCATATTTATTGCGCAATCGTTCCAACGCAACCTTCAAATGTATTTCTCCTTGCCCCCAAAGTAACAATTCTTGAGTTTCCTGCTTGTGTTCAGTAACCAAAGACGGATCTTCTTCTGTAAGTTTTCCCAGCGCAGCGGAAAGCTTTACGTCATCTTCTCGCTTCTCCGCGAATAGCGCAAAATTGTAGACAGGTTCCAACAAAGAAACAGGGCTGTCATGTATTGTTTCATCCGTCGTTAAAATGTCTCCCGTATGAGCATCGTCCAGTCTCCCAAATGCGACAATTTCACCGGCACTTGCCGACGATATTTTTTCAATCTTGCTGCCCTGTAGTTTAAAGAGGCCTCCTATGCGACCCGTTGAAAAACTGTTGCCATCATTTATTTTGCCTGACCATATGCGGGCGAGCGATAATTTTCCGCCCTGAGCCGACATATAGGTCTTAAGAATTTGAGCCATCGTGGTGTCTGTGTTGACGGCAAAACCGCTACGCTGTGCAGAGACTTGCGCTTCGGGCACTTCATGTCGCAGAGCTTTTAGCAACCGTCGAACGCCATGATCCATTTCTGCAGATCCAAGGAAGACGGGCGTGACAACACCGTCGCCCAAATCGTTCTGTAACAAGGTATAAATTTCCTCGCGTTCAGGTTCAATGTCCTCAAGAAGCTCTTCCATTAAATGATCATCGAAATCTGCCAGTTTCTCCAGCATTGCGAAACGAGATGTCCCTTCTTCCTCGGCCATTTCTGGTGGCAAATCGATAATTCGTGATGCTTCGCCCTCCTTATATACATAGGCTCGTTCTGACGCGAGATCGACATATCCAGTAACAATTCCATCTTTAAAAATAGGAACTTGGCGCAACACGAGAGCTCTATCTGTAACGGCTTGCAATGAGCTGAACAGCTCTTGTACGGATCCATATGCCTTATCAATTTTGTTGACGAAAATAAATGTCGGCAAGTTGTAAACTTCAAGCAATTTCAAAATCGGCGACAATGTCAGAACTCTATCTTGGTCCGGCTCGCAAACAACAATAGCTACATCCACTCCACGAAGAGCGTTTTCGGTTTCCTGAAAAAATTCAATGGATCCTGGACAATCAAGAATAGTGAAATTATCACCAAGGTAAGTCATGTGAGCGGCATTTACTTCAACGCTCATGTTGCGATCACGGGCCTCTTTGGAACTGTCCCCGGTGGATGTCCCAGCATTGACACTACCTTTTCTGTCAATTTCACCGCAAATATGTAGGAATGCTTCGAGAAGAGTTGTTTTACCACTTGAATAGGGGCCTACCAGCGCAATGCTGCGAGGCCCCTTTGGCTTGAGTACGGCCATAACGTGCCTCCCTTTTGTTAGGATTTACTAATGTTCGTCCTCCTATCTAACTCCTGCAACAAAAAAATGTATTTGAGATTCACCAATCGCACTTTTGCAGGGCTTTCAAATGTTATTTATCCGATATGAGCGATCCATAAAAAAAGGCGGCCGAATCACCGGCCGCCTTCATTTTAATTTTCAACATCAATTTAGGAAAGGCTTGCACAAAACCGCTGTATCCGATTGCAGGCCTCTGTTAGCGCTTCGGTAGAAGTCGCATAAGAAACCCTGAAATGTGGTGACAGCCCAAACGCCTCACCATGGACAACCGCAACACCTTCCGACTCCAATAGCGAAGACGCAAAATCAAGGTCGCTTTCGATTAGATCTCCCTCAGGAGTTTTCTTACCAATGCATCCAGCACAAGAAGGATATACATAAAATGCGCCCTCTGGTTTTGGGCAACTTAATCCTGGCGCCTGATTTAGCATACTGACCACCAGATCACGCCGCTCTTCAAAAACTTTCGCACGCTCGGTAATAAAGTCCTGCGGACCTTCCAGCGCCTCTAACGCTGCATGTTGACTGATAGACGAGGGATTTGACGTGCTTTGAGATTGAACTTTCGCCATTGCCTTGATCAATTCAACGGGGCCGGCGCCATAACCGATGCGCCAGCCAGTCATCGCATAAGCTTTTGAGACACCATTCATAGTCAAGGTCCGGTCATAAAGCTGCGGTTCAACTTCTGCCGGTGTCACAAATTCAAATCCGTCATAGACCAGATGCTCATACATATCGTCTGTCAGTACCCATACATGAGGGTTTTTTAACAGGACATCTGTAATCGCTTTTAATTCTGACCTGCTGTAACCAGCGCCAGATGGGTTTGACGGTGAATTAAATATCAACCACTTCGTGCGCGGTGTTATCGCGGCTTCAAGATCTGCCGGCTGCATTTTAAAATTCGTCTCAGCCGTTGATGCTACGAATACAGGTTCGCCTCCACCAAGCAACACCATGTCAGGATAGGATACCCAATAAGGTGCCGGAATAATGACTTCATCGCCGGGATTGAGGGTGGCAACAAAGGCATTATACAAGATCTGTTTACCACCAGTTCCAACAGTTACCTGAGATGTCTCATAATTCAAACCATTTTCACGCTTAAATTTATCACAAATAGCTTGCTTGAGTTCAATTATTCCATCGACAGCCGTGTATTTCGTCTTACCTTCTTCAATGGCCCGTATGCCCGCTGCCTTGATATTTTCTGGTGTATCAAAATCAGGCTCTCCCGCTCCTAGGCCAATGACATCCCGGCCGGCTGCTCGCAATTCAGCAGCTTTTGTTGTCACAGCGATGGTCACTGAAGGTTTAATACGGCCTAAGCTTTCCGCGATTATAGACATTACCTTATTCTCTCTGAGTTAGGATAAAAGAGCGACATATTTTCGCCCTACCAAGCTTCACTTCTATACTCACAAATAGGGTCGTAAGCCATAAAATTTTCTCTTGTTTACGGCAATTTCTCAAGCTTTTCACAAAATAGAAGATTTTAAACCAATGTTTACCATAGTTGAGGATACTAGTTTCTGCGTTGAAAAGAGATTTGGCGCAATGGTTTCGCCAAGTAATTGGGTACAGAATTCGGAACTATAATGCGAAATGACACAAACGGTTTCGTCGCTGAAATGGCGGATAAAGTAGGTAATTTAAGTGTTGAAGTGGCGGAGGTCGCCAGCCATAGAGGAAAGGGAAATCTCACCTTCTGAATTATTCGACGAAAACTATTTAGATATCGAAGGAACGGATCCTGTTCAAAAGATGACAAAATTCGTGGATCTGACAGATGAAATTTTTCCGGATGTTCAGGAAACCGCCCTTGCTTTCAACGATAGTATTGTTTTTTGTGCTGCTGTTGACCGAAACGGCTTTCTTCCAACACATAACAATAAGTTTTCTCATCCACAACGCCC
This sequence comes from Sneathiella sp., assembly GCF_036960985.1. Lineage (NCBI taxonomy): Bacteria > Pseudomonadati > Pseudomonadota > Alphaproteobacteria > Sneathiellales > Sneathiellaceae > Sneathiella > Sneathiella sp. The sequence continues at coordinate 29,537 of NZ_JBALWD010000012.1, forward strand.
TGGCTATCCCGACTGAAATTCTGGAAATTGCCGAAACCGACGTATATTTGATGACAGAACCGGGCTAGCTGCAGGGCAAAATACAAAGCCATTCCTTTGCAAACCTATCGCTGTGACATGGGCAGTGGAGAATTTGCAGTTATGAAAGATCTATTTGCACCAATAATTGTTAATGGCCGACATTGGGGAAGCTGCCGCATTGCCTCCAAACCTGCCCCATAAAATCAGTTCTTCACTCTCCTTCTTCAATTGAACTAGACATGAACCGGCCCGGGTCCATGGCTGCTTCTTTCATTAACCACGCGCGGAAAGCTGCGATACGAGGTCGATTAGCCGTTTCCTCCGGACACACAACGTAATAAGCGTGCCCTGCTTTTAAAGGTTGCTGGTTAAAAGGTCGCACCAAGCGTCCCGCAATGAGATCGTCTGCCGCCAAGGTGCTCCGCCCCAAAGCAACGCCCTGCCCTGCCATCGCCGCTGTTAGCACCATGGAACTATCATTGAAGCTGGGGCCCTTTTTTGGATCAACATTTTTAACACCTGCAACAGCCAACCATGTATCCCAGTCAATCCGCATGTCGTCATGCAGTAACGTGTGATACTGAAGATCCTCTGGCGTACGAAGAGGATGCTTCCCGGTCAGCAAGTTGGGGCTGCAAACAGGAAAAAGTACATCCTCAGTAAGAAGTTTCTCGACCCGAAGTCCGGGATAATTCCCATGACCATATCGCACCACGATATCGACATCATTCCGGTCAAAATCTGTCAATTGATCAGACGCCGAAAGTCTGACGTCTATGTCTGGGTGTTCTTCGCGAAATCGGCTTAACCTTGGCAACAGCCAACGTGCGGCAAAAGAAGGCATGGTATCCACATGCAGGGCACCCGAAGCATCTTGCTTCATGAGCTTTTCCGTCGCACTACTCAATTGATGCAATCCATCGCGAACGCCCACGACGTAACTTTGGCCTTCGTCGGTGAGAATTACCGCCCTATTCAATCTTTTAAACAACGCCACCCCCAGCCAATCTTCCAGGGCCTTTACCTGATGACTAACGGCTGCCGGGGTTACGTATAATTCTTCTGCTGCCTTTGAAAAACTTAACTGACGGGCAGCTGCCTCAAAACTTCTTAACGCATTAAGCGGTGGCAAGCGCATGATTCTCTCGCAATATTTCAGATTAGAAAAACTAACTCATCCTATTAGTATTTGTCGTTTGTAATCAAGTTAAAAATAGACGACATATAGTTCATCAAAACGCCAATGGGCTTAGACATAGGGTCATCCCGGCGAGTTCGAAGGAGAAGGAAAATGGCATCAAATCATATCATTATTAATGACTTAGGTGGAAATGCAGCGCGCAATTCGGAAGTTAAACGTGGCTTTTTTGGTTCAGTAGTTGAAACTGTTGTCAAATGGCAAGAAAGAGCATCCATGCGCCACCAGCTCGCTTCGCTAGATAAGAAATATTTGGTCGATATGGGTGTTTCTTCTCAAAATGCCTTAGATGAAATTTCAAAGCCTTTCTGGCGCACCTAAAAAATTAAGCTGCCGTTCGGATACAAGCCTGTTTTCCTTCCTGTCTACTGGCCCTTCCGAGCGGCTCCCTCATATTTGATCCTCATCACATTATATATGAATTCTTTATCCACCTCCCCAGTTTGAGATAGAATTTTTTAGCTAACCTGCCTATAAACAGATCATGAAAATTCAGAACAAAACTGAAACATCGGGTTTGGCGGAAGCGTCGGCGGTATTCATACCGCATCGTCCTGTACGGCCTGAAAAAACCCTCGGTGGCATAGCGTTTAGGGTAGTTTCCGAATATGAACCCGCGGGAGATCAGCCTGAAGCCATCAAGGATCTGGTTTCAAGCATTAATCAGCATGACAAAGATCAGGTCCTCTTAGGCGTTACGGGTTCGGGAAAGACTTTCACAATGGCTAAGGTCATTGAACAAGTTCAGCGTCCAACGCTTATTCTCGCTCATAACAAAACCCTGGCCGCTCAGCTGTATGGAGAAATGAAAGCATTCTTCCCGGATAACGCTGTAGAATATTTTGTTTCTTATTATGATTATTATCAGCCTGAAGCTTATGTGGCCCGATCGGATACATATATTGAAAAAGACGCATCCGTAAACGAACAGATTGACCGCTTGCGACATTCAGCTACCCGCTCGCTTCTGGAGCGAGATGACGTCATCATTGTTGCGTCAGTATCTTGCATTTACGGTATTGGCTCGGTTGAGACCTATAGCGAAATGACATTGCACCTGAAACTTGGCCAGACGTTTAACCGTCAAGATCTTTTAAAGCGATTGGTCGAGATCCAATATCGCCGCAATGATGCTAGTTTCACACGTGGTACCTTTCGGGTTCGCGGCGATACCATAGAAGTTTTCCCAGCCCATTTAGAAGACCGCGCCTGGAGGCTATCTCTCTTCGGCGACGAATTAGAAACAATCACGGAGTTTGACCCCCTCACAGGTGAAAAAACCGGAAAGCTTAGCGAAATTCGTATTTATGCTAATAGCCACTATGTAACGCCAAAGCCAACTTTGCGGCAGGCTCAGGAAAAAATCAAAGTTGAACTTAAATCCCGTCTATCAGAATTCGAAGCAACAGAAAAATTACTCGAAGCCCAACGGCTCGAGCAACGAACGATGTTTGATCTTGAGATGATGGAAGCAACAGGCGCCTGCGCCGGGATTGAAAATTACTCCCGCTATCTTTCAGGACGTGGACCAGGCGAACCACCCCCAACTCTATTTGAGTATCTGCCTGATAATGCCGTTTTGATGGTTGATGAAAGCCATGTCACAGTCAGCCAGATTGGCGCAATGTACAAAGGCGATTTTAGCCGTAAATCAACGCTGTCAGATTACGGCTTCCGGCTCCCCTCTTGTATGGATAATCGCCCACTAAAATTCGAAGAATGGGAATTAATGCGCCCACAAACAATTTTTGTCTCTGCGACCCCCGGCCCATGGGAGCTTGAGCGAACAGGTGGCGCTTTTGTCGAGCAGGTTATTCGGCCAACCGGTTTAACAGATCCTGATTGCATCATTCGCCCGGTCGACACACAGGTCGATGATTTGATGCGCGAGTGTAAGCTCTGCGCAGAAAAAGGTGAACGGGTTTTGGTTACAACTTTAACCAAGAAAATGTCCGAAGACCTGACCGAATATTTTCATGAGAACGGAATTAAAGTCCGTTATCTACACTCAGACATTGATACATTGGAACGTATCGAAATTATCCGCGATTTACGCCTTGGAACTTTCGATGTGCTGGTTGGAATCAATCTCTTGCGAGAAGGGCTTGATATCCCCGAATGTGCACTCGTGGCCATTCTCGATGCAGATAAGGAAGGGTTTCTTCGGTCATCGACCTCACTAATTCAGACTATTGGCCGGGCGGCCCGTCATGTCGACGGCCGGGTCATACTCTATGCAGACAAAATAACAAAGAGTATGCAATACGCTCTTGATGAAACAAAGCGCCGCAAGGACAAGCAAGAAAGTTTCAATGCAGAACATGGGATAACGCCGGTTTCGATCCGAAAGAATATTACCGATGTAATGCAAAGTGTCTATGAGCAAGATCATCATGAAGTGGGTCTCGGATTGGAAGATGCCACACATATGATTGGTCACAATCTTACTGCCCATATTGGAGATCTGGAAAAGAAAATGAAAGCTGCTGCGGCCGATCTTGAATTTGAAGAAGCCGCCCGCCTCCGGGATGAAGTCAAAAAATTACAAGATCGCGAATTAGGTATTGGTGGTCCGAGGACAGGTCGACCTCAAGGGCGATCAAGCAAGGGTCGCGCGGGAAATGGTCACGTTCTTGGTGGCCGCACACGATAATTCTAATTCTTCAAGGTAACGAAGCCGTACTGATCAAATATTTCTCTGCCTTCCGGCGACAGGACAAATTGGTAAAACGCCTTAGCTGCGTGACTGTCAAAATCTTTGATGAGGCTTAGCCCGTAAATAATGGCCGGGTAAGAATCTGGTGGAAATACTGTTACGATTTTAAGGTTCTTACTCCTTTTGGCATCTGTTTCATAAATAACTGCAAAAGAAACTTCTTCTCTTTCCACTAAAGCTGTAACGGCTCGCGCGTTTGGTAATGCAACATACTTTCCTTTAAGTGCATCCCATAATTTCAAGGATTGTAGCGCCGCTTTCGCATAAATCCCCACGGGCACATGGTCTGGATTTCCAATTGCAAGAAATCCGCCATCTAACATCAACGGTAAATTATCGATGACGAAAGGATCGGCCAAACGTTCTTCCTTAGGTGCGACGAGCACCAATTGATTTGATGCGATTTCCTTATACTTGCCTTCCACCAGGAGGTCTTCCTTCGCAAGGTAATCAAGCCATTTTCTATTGGCCGAAATGAAGATATTTGCGGGGGCGCCCTCTCGAACTTGCTTTGCGAGCGTTCCGCTACCGGCAAAAGACGTCGTTACTTGGAATCCCGTACGGCGTTCGAATTCAACAACAATCGCACCAACCACGTCGGCCGTACTCGCCGCCGCAAAAACAACAATATTCTGTTCAGCTGAAATGGCTGGCCGGACACCGAAGACAACAATTGCCGCAATGACAAACAACGTAGAAAAAATTTCTTTTGGTCTAAGTCTTCCGATTGGCATCCGCTTTCCCCATATAAACGCTAATTCGTCTTATCGTCATATAATATGTTACTCTGCCGTCAATCTTAAGTTTTCGCAATCATAGAGAATTCATATGAAAGAAATTTCAAAACTTATTTTTGGCCTTATCGCATTATCACTCGTCTCGATATCTTCTCAAAATGTCGCAGCTAAGGTAGATGCTCCCGAAAACTGCGAGGCAAGACCCTTTGACAAAGGGCGGCTTTGGAAAGTGACACTTGAGGGAACTTCTCCAAGCTATATTTTTGGCACCATGCATTCGAAAGATCCCCGCATACTTCACCTTCCGGGTGTCATCATGCAAGCTTTCAACTCTTCGAATACCGCTGTTTTTGAGACGTCCTTGAAGAATGAAGATATGGCCCGCAGTCAGGCAATGATGTTGTTACCTCAAGGACAAAACTTGAGAACAAAAATTGGACCTGAGCGGTTCAAAAAACTCGCCGAAATAGCCGCCCCTTATGGGCTAGATCCGCAGACCCTAAACCGTGTTAAAATCTGGGCAGCAGCGGCCATCATCAACCAACCTCCTCCAACGTTGAACGACAATGCACCAAAAATGGCGCTGCTAGACAAGGAGCTGGAAAAAACAGCAATCAATGCTGGAAAAACTGTCCTCGCTCTTGAAACCAATAAAGAACAATTGAATGTTTTCGATACGACATCAGAAGAAGTCCAACTTGAGTACCTTGACCAAAGTATCCTTGAGCATGGCCGATTGGACGAAGAACTCGAAACAATTACTTCATATTACCTGTCAGGCAACACTGGATGGATTGCCTGCGATCTGGAAGAAACCCTCGCGACCGCCAGCAAAGGTTTAAACTATATGATGACGGAAAAGTTGGTTGATGCTCGCAATCGGCGCATGGTTGACCGGATGCTGCCCACACTCAAGCAAGGTAATGTATTTGTGGGTATCGGCGCGTTACACCTGCCAGGAGAAAACGGGATATTGGCTCTTTTACAGGCTAAAGGTTATTCAATAGAGAAAAAGTATTGAACGGTATTGATAGCCCGCCGTATTTGCAAATGCGCCACAGCCGAACCTATTCTGTGCGGTTTTATTTGGTATAACTCTTTTACTGTTGGTACTCCATGTCTATATAACATCAGATCACCACCTTTAAACCGTAAATGCAGGATGGAAGAAACACGGATGAAACCACAGGATAATTGCATTTTATGATGTATTTTCAGGTGGCCGCCGGCTTGGTAATCCTTCTTGTCTGTGGTGAACTTCTGGTTAGAGGTTCGGTGGCATTGGCCGAACAGATGGGCATCTCCAAGCTCGTCATTGGTTTTACGATCGTCGCCTTCGGTACGTCTGCACCGGAACTGGTCGTTTGTATTCAAGCTGCGTTGGACGGTGCACCGGGTATCGCGATTGGCAATGTAGTCGGTAGTAATATCGCTAATGTCCTCTTGGTTCTGGGAGTACCTGCACTAATATATCCCATTGTCTGCGATAATCGCTCTGCTTTACGAGACAGCGTGGTGATGGTCGCTGGTTCAGTTCTATTCATGGTTTTGGCCTGGAATGGAATGATCGACTTATGGAAAGGCGCAATCCTTCTCGGAGTGCTTATCGCCGTCATATTACGTTCCTATTTTAGAGCCCGAAAAGAAGGCGATGAAGGTGCCGAGGAGGCATTGGAAGAATATGAGCAAAATATGCCAAAGAGCATATGGATAAGCCTCTTGTTCATTCTTTTTGGCTTAGCCGGATTGATATTGGGCTCTCGATTACTGGTAGACGGTGCGGTAACTATTGCCACAATCGCCGGCGTATCAGATGAAATCATTGGTTTAACACTCGTTGCACTTGGCACGTCATTGCCGGAACTTGCAACTTCCATAATAGCTGCCGTTCGCCGCCACGGCGACGTCGCCATTGGCAATGTGCTTGGATCGAACCTGTTTAACATTACCGGCATTATCGGTGTGACGGCGATGATTGAACCATTGAGCGCACCAACGCAAATACTTCATTTCGATTTGTGGATCATGCTATTTGTTTCACTCCTCATGGTTCCAATTTTTCTCTCGAAAAAACCTATCGGACGGATACTGGGTGGCGTATTCTGTGTTGCGTATGTCGCCTATATCGCCACACAATTCTATGGTATGTCTGGGATCTATACTGCTTCTTTATAATCTGTCAGCGGAACGTCAATTCAAATGTCGAAGAGTGTTTTAATAACTGGCGCCAGCCAACGCATAGGGCGTGCCATTGCTTTATCTTTTGCAAAAGCCGGTTGGGACATCGCGCTACATTTCAACACCTCGCGTGATGCGGCGGAAAAAACTGGAACGGAGCTTGAAGCCCTCGGAGCCCGCGTTGCATTGCTTAAAGCAGATTTAGGTGACCCAGCGGCTGTATCAGAAATAATATCAAACGCATCTGCCGAAATTGGTCCGATATCATGCCTGGTCAATAATGCTGCCCGTTTTGAAGTGGACAGTATATTTGACCTTACGGCCGGCAGTTTTGATTCACATCTTAAATCAAATCTTCTGGCACCAGCTTTATTATCGCAGGAGTTTCACAAACAATTACCTGAGAACCTTCAGGGAAACATTATCAATATAATTGACCAACGCGTCTTTAATTTACGCCCGGAATTTCTATCTTATACTTTAAGCAAGACGGGCTTATGGACATTGACACAAACAACGGCCATGGCCATGGCACCAAATATTCGAGTGAATGCTATCGGTCCAGGCCCTACTCTGGCCAACACGAGACAATCAGCGGCGCAATTTAAACAGCAACAACAGTCCGTACCGTTAGGATATGGACCGTCACCGGAGGAAATTGCGAGGGCCGTTCATTTTATTTTGGAATCGCCCTCAATGACCGGCGAATTTATCGCTCTTGATGGTGGACAGCATTTGCCAGCCACAAAGATCGCGACGGAAGGGGAACACAATGGCTAAATCGGAAACTGCGAAATTCCATCACCCATTTCGGGTAACGCACCCAACGGCGTCCCATACTGTTTTTATCACTGACCTTCTGATAAATATGCTGATTGGTGTCTTTGCCCACGAAAAAACAACGCCGCAGCCCGTTCGCGTTTCTATCGAAATGACTGTTGATGATAGCCAGGTACCTGTCGCAGATGATTATCACAACGTGGTTTGCTATCAGACAATAGCATCTGCTGTTGTGGATCTTGCAATGCGTGAACACGTCAATTTAGTCGAAACGCTGGCAGAAAAAGTAGCTGTAATCTGCCTTAACTATGAACGGGTTAGTCTGGTTAAAGTGAAGATTGAGAAACTCAAAGCTATTGAAAATACCACCAGTGTTGGCGTTGAAATCGTTCGCGGCAAGCAATAAAATCAACGTGTTTTCGTTCAAATTAGGCTAAAATTTGTTGAATCCCACAAACAGTTGTGCACATTGCGTTGAGCGTGCCTTAATCAAACTGTCATGTTCTTGAATAATAGTGAAAATCTTGCAGGGTCGCGCTTGACATTTAAAAAATATAACAAATTCAATAAGTTACGAAATTGCACAATAATTAGGCAGACCCGTCGAAGTCTAGGTTTCTTGTGACCTACAGGGTTATGTAACCGGCTTACCCACAAAGTTTTCCACAGGTTTGGTGGATAGTGTAAAAAAACTGTTAAAATAGAAATGATACGAAATCATAATTTCACTAATGTTCTTTTTTTATAAGGGAGTTAGGGTATTTTATTGATCATAGTATTAGATAGTTTCCGTAACTCTTAACCGCATAAATGGCTCATATGTCAGATTTGGCTTCAGAAAACATAGAATCATCCGGCAAGTTGACCGAATCGCCGTTTCGGCGCGGTGCGGACATCATACAAAAGGTGTTGAAAAATCTGCCATCCACACCCGGCGTTTATCGAATGATAGACCAAGGTGGCGCCATATTATATGTCGGCAAAGCCAAAAACCTGAAAAAGCGGGTAAGCAGCTATATTAAAACGGCAGGGCAATCTAGTCGTATTATGCGGATGGTATCGCTGACACGATCAATGGAATTTGTCTCTACGCACACAGAGGTTGAGGCGCTGCTGCTAGAAGCCAACTTGATTAAAAAATTAAAGCCGCGCTACAACATTATTCTTCGGGATGACAAATCTTTCCCTTATATTTTGATTACCAGCGATCACGAATGGCCCCAAATCACAAAACATCGGGGCGGGCGATCCAGAAAGGGCGAATATTATGGCCCCTTTGCTTCAGCCGGTGCGGTTAACGAGACCTTGGCAACCTTTCAACGCATATTTCCGTTGCGATCCTGTTCAGATACAGAGTTTCAGAACAGGACACGTCCTTGCCTTCAATATCAAATCAAACGGTGCGCCGGCCCGTGCGTAGAATTAATTAGCCGCGAGGATTATCTGACGGTTGTTGAAGAGGCTCGGTCGTTTTTATCCGGTCGCAGTCATAGCCTGCAAAAGAAACTCGCCGATAGAATGCAAACCGCGAGCGACGAGCTTGATTTCGAGCAAGCCGCCGTGCTGCGAGACCGACTGAAAGCCATGGCTCATATTCAATCTAAACAAACCATCAACTTGCCGAAAATAGATGAAGTTGATGTCATTGCCGCGCATCAGGAAGGCGGGCAAACATGCGTTCAGGTGTTTTTTATTCGCTCTGGACAAAATTTCGGAAATCGAGCGCATTATCCATCACATACAAAAGATGACGAGCCCGCTGATATCCTCAGCGCTTTCATTGGCCAGTTTTATGATGGCCGGCCGGCTCCGCGGCGTATCTGGACAAGTCATGACGTAGGGGATGCTCGTCTTCTTGGAGATGCCCTCTCAATTGCGGCAGAGCGTGCTGTTAAAATTGAAACACCAAAACGTGGACTTAATAGGGAATTGGTAGATCATGCGGTATTAAATGCGAAAGGCGCTTTGGCACGCCGTATGGCGGAAAACGCGACGCAGCGAAAACATTTAGAAGGTGTCGCTGCGGCATTTAATCTTTCGGCATCGCCCAACAGAATAGAGGTTTACGATAACAGCCACATTTCCGGCGCACATTCCACGGGCGCCATGGTCGTTGCGGGTCCCGAAGGGTTTGAGAAAAAAGCCTATCGCAAGTTCAATATTAAGGACAAAGATATTACGCCAGGAGACGATTATGGAATGATGCGCGAAGTCCTTACACGACGCTTCATCCGACTGCAAAAAGAAGATCCAGAAAAGGCCGGTCCGGATTCATCTGGATCTCGAGAGCAATGGCCAGATCTCATCCTGATTGATGGTGGTCAAGGCCAACTAAGCGTGGTTCAATCTGTCTTCGATAAATTAGGTATCAAGGATGTGGCGCTGGTCGGGATCGCGAAAGGCCCTGATAGAAACGCAGGCCGTGAACGGTTTTTCATGACGGGAAAAGCGCCCTTTTCGCTTCCCGAAAAAGACCCAACTTTGTATTTTTTACAGCGCTTGCGAGACGAAGTGCATAACTTTGCAATTACAACGCATCGGGCAAAACGATCACGGGCCATAGGCCGCTCACCCCTTGACGAAATTCCCGGGATCGGTGGCAAGCGCAAAAAAGCACTTCTTAACAGATTTGGATCCGCCAAAGGAGTCGAGCAAGCTGCACTAAGCGATTTGGAAGCCGTCGACGGGATTTCCAAAAGAACGGCGACCATCATTTACGATTTTTTCCATGAAGAAAGCTGATTTCAGCCCTTTCACTCCCGCTTTGAGCACCCTATACTGGCCTTTTTCAATAGGCCTCCAAGGTCCGACGACGCATGCTCTTTAAATTACCGAATATACTCACAATGTCACGCATCGTTGTCATTCCGTTGCTTTTGGCATCGCTGTTTTTACCAGGAGATTTATCCAGCTGGTTACCGCTTGGACTTTTCGTCGCTGCTGGAATCACAGATTTCCTCGATGGTTACATTGCACGGCGGTATCAACAAACATCCAACCTCGGCAGATTTCTCGACCCTGTGGCGGACAAAATACTTGTGGCATCCGTCCTATTGTTTCTCGTTGGCATCGGTCGTGTGTCCGGTTGGGAGCTTATTCCCGCCGTGATTATTCTTTGTCGAGAAATTATGGTATCCGGGTTACGAGAATATTTAGCGGAACTCAGAGTAGGCCTCCCTGTCAGCAAACTGGCAAAATGGAAAACCGCATCGCAAATACTGGCTTTGTGTTTCTTACTCGGTGGACCAGCTGTGCATGAGACGTTCGATGCCATGCTCATCGGCGAGGCGCTGCTATGGGTGGCGGGTATTCTGACCGTATGGACCGGCTATGACTACTTGCGGCTCGGTCTAAAGCATATGGTGGAAGATGCCCCTTAACGGGCTTAATTGACGCTTCAGCGCAAAATCAGAATTAGTTCCAAAAGGCATGGACAATATGAATATTTTAGGTATTTCGGGTTGGAGTGGGAATGGAAAAACGACTTTACTCACGCGCCTTATTCCGGCGTTAATTCAACGTGGTCATACAGTCTCGACAATAAAGCATGCACATCATAAGTTTGACATTGACCGGCCAGGCAAAGACTCTTTTCGTCATCGCGAAGCCGGCGCTCATGAAGTCCTGATCTCTTCAACCAATCGCTGGGCTTTAATGCATGAAAATTTGGACGAAGGGGAGGCGCATCTCGATCAGCTCGTGGAAAAAATGGCGCCCGTCGATTTGCTGCTGATTGAGGGATTTAAAACTGAGGATTTTCCAAAAATCGAAGTTTGGCGAGAAGAAAGTGGCACGACCCCTCGTATGGATGTTGATAAGACAATTATCGCCCTCGCCTGCCCCAATAAGGATTTTGAGGCAACCATACCCATACTAAACCTGAATGACGAAAATGAAATAGCTGATTTTATTGTTTCCTATTTCCAACTGGAGGCCGTCATAGATGTCCCGGCTGGTTAACGATTGTTTCGCCAACAGCGAAGATATGATCAGCGCCCAAGAAGCGCTCAAACGTATTAATAACGCAGTTGATCAATCCGTGGGTACCGAAAAATGTGCGCTGGCCAATAGTGCAAACCGAGTTCTCGCCGAGACAATTTACGCCTCGCGAAATGTCCCACCTGCCGATAATTCCGCGGTAGATGGATTTGCATTCGCCTATAGCGACTATGAAAAAGAACCACAGAAGTTTAGAAAGGTCGTCGGGCGAAGTGCCGCTGGCGCGCCGTACCAAGGTCAAGTCTCGAAGGAGGACACTGTCAAGATTTTGACAGGCGCAATAATGCCAAAAGCCTTGGATAGCGTTGCGATGATCGAAGATGTCCTGGTTGAAGACAACGAAATCCAGCTTCCTTTGGGCTTAAAGCCCGGCGCCAACTGCCGAAAAGCAGGAGAAGATATCACGCAAGGCAACTTATTGTTGGAAAAAGGAACTTTTTTGCGGCCGCAAGAAGTCGGATATCTGGCCTCCGTCGGGTTATCAGAAGTTTTGGTTTATCGGCCCGTCACCATTGCTTTATTTTCCACAGGAGATGAACTGCTTAATCCTGGCAGCCCGGAATTTGAGGGAAGTATTTTTGACAGCAACCGGATGATCCTGGCTGCAATACTTCGCTCGTTTGGCTGCCTCGTGACGGATCTCGGTATCCTCAAAGATCAACTGGAAATTGTTCGTCCCGCTCTGTTAAAAGCTTCCGAGACACATGACCTGGTCATAACGTCGGGCGGGGTTTCCATGGGGGATGAGGATCATGTCAAGAATGCCCTCCTCGAAATTGGCGAGCTTAATTTTTGGCGCATCGCAATTAAGCCAGGCAGGCCCCTCGCGCTTGGGAAAATCGGGGACGCGGCTTTCGTCGGGCTTCCGGGCAATCCCATAGCCGCCATGGTTTGTTGTCTGAAATTTGTCCGGCCCCTTGTCGCCGCATTAAGTGGTATAACCCAGACAGCCGCCTTGTCTTTTCAGGCCCATGCAGCCTTCTCCATTCGAAAAAAGCATGGCCGCACGGAATGGCTTCGCGGGCACTATACTGCTGCCCCGCAAAGTATCGGCAATGTCGAAAAATTTCTTACAGATGGATCCGGCGTGCTATCGTCTATGATATGGGCAAACGGATTGATCGAACTGGGAGACGACGTGATAGAAGTTAATCAAGGAGATCTGGTAACGTTTCTTCCGTTCTCGGAGCTTATGAGATGAAAATTCTTTATTTTGCCTGGTTGAAAACCAAACTTGGTATCTCCGAGGAAACAGTTGCCTGCAGCGCAGAAATTCGTGACGTTGACAGCCTCGTTGCCTGGATCAAATCTCGCGGGCCGCAATTTCAGGAGGCCTTTATCGATATGGATGTTGTGCGTATCGCTGTAAATCAGGAATATGTCATCACCAACGTTCCGTTAAAAGACGGCGATGAAGTTGCCTTCTTCCCGCCGGTTACCGGAGGTTGACATGATCCGGGTTCAGCCAGAAGTATTTGAGACCGGACAAGAGATAGAGCGGCTGACAGCGGGCAGAACAGATATTGGAGCTGTCGTCAGCTTTACCGGTTTAGTCCGAGATTTTAATGATGGCTCGGACGTCACCAGTCTCACTCTGGAACATTACCCGGGGATGACGGAACGAGAGCTCGAAAAAATTGAGGAAGAAGCAAATTCCCGCTGGGATTTGCAAGCCAGCCTGATCATTCACCGTTTCGGCACCATGGGCCTTGGCGAACCAATCGTGCTTGTGGTTACTGCCTCCGCCCATCGTGAACAGGCCTTTGAGGCTGCGTCTTTCTTGATGGATTGGTTAAAAACCAAAGCACCGTTCTGGAAACAGGAAGAAAATTCAAGCGGTACCCTTGATTGGGTCAAAGAACGGCAGAGCGATATTGAGGCCGCGAAGCGTTGGAAAGACTAATATCTGAACACCACTAGAGGCGGCTTTGCCGCTTTGCTAACCATAGCCCTGCCAACCGGTTGGCCTCCGCAATCTGAACCGGGGTCATTTTTGACATCAGCACTTTATTCATTTTTGGCGCCGCAGCATCTCCTTTGACACCCGAGATCAGCGACCATTTCAACGCATCAATTCGCACGAGAGATTCTGAAATTTCTGTTTGTGCGGCTTCTGAATCCAGCGGTGTTGATTGCGCCAATTCAAACATTTCTGTGAGGGCCGCCTCATCCAGTCCGGGTTGGTTGAGCAGTTCGGGTGGAATATTTGTCGGCTGCGTCGCGAGCGTTACTGTTTCTTGCGCAACCGGCGCCTCTTCCTCAAGCTTAATCTTTTCAGACGTTGTTTCGGCATCCTGCATAACGACATTGGAGCCACCTGGCTTTTCCGTCGCGCTGGCTGACAGAGCTACGGGCGCAACGACAGCTACCACTACAGGTGCGACGACAGCCGCTGTTTGCGAACTTGTAGCGGCAGCGGCAGGTGCAGATGCGGCGGTACCGGCGCTCGCAACAGAGGCCGCACTGCTAGCCGCGGGCGTCGCCACAGAACTAACGACAACTGCCGCAACCGCCGTTTCGGCAACGGGCACGGTTCGCAATACTGTCGATGATTTTTCCGGCGCAACTCCTTGCTGCTTGGCTTTGAGTTCATCAAGCCGCGTCCGAGCTTCGTCCAGCTTCTTCTGTTCGTCTTGCTGTTGTTGAAATGCTGTCAAACGTTGCTGCTCTTCAATTTTTTGCTGCTCTTGAAAAGCGATAAGTTTTGCTTCTTCTGCTTGCTGTTGTGCGGCTAAAAGTGCCACTTTTTTATTGTTTTCTTCCAATTGCAGAGCGACTTTCGCGTCCGCATTTCTTTGTGCAATCAGATCCGCCTGATTATCCGCACGGGATTTTGTTGCCTCTTTTTCCAGAGCCAATTTTTGTTGATCCTGAATTGCAAGATCCGCCTTCATTTTCTGAAAAGCGTCTTCGTCTTGATTTAAAAACTTCCGATACCAAACACCCAGAGCCGCCACTGCTGCCGCATTAGCCTCTTCTATTTGTCCCGGTGTCATATCTTTTTTCAGACGTTTCAACGCGTCTTCTGCGCCATCGGCATCTTGCGCCGCCGACAATTTGAACCAGGCATATGACCTGACCAAATCAGTCTCAACGCCCTCAGCGCCGTCTTCAAATAACTTTCCCAGACTGAACTGCGCCCGCTCGTCCCCTTTATGGGCAGCGAGACGCCATTGCTCAATGGCTGTTGAAAAATCGTTCTCGCCAAAGGCTTTCTGACCGGCCTGAAAATCTGCCGAGGCCAATTGTGTTCCCATTAGAAACACACCGATCGCCGCACCTATTCGCTTACAATACATTTATTTCGTGTTCCCACAGAAAATACGGAATTCCTGTTTCTACATATAATATACAGTATTTTAAAGTAAATTGCCTAAAAATGCAAAAAATACCCGCTTGCGACAAGAGCAAGCGGGTAAAAAAGCGCATAAGTACGAAGCGCTTGCGTTACGCGGCAGCCTTTCGGCGTACGCAATTTTCATAATCGGCAATGAGCTGCTGACAAATTTCGCCTGGAACGAATTTGTAATCGTCAATGCAGCTGACGGGCGTAACTTCGGCCGCGGTACCTGTTAGGAAACATTCGGTAAAATTCGCCATCTCTTCTGGCATTATGGCGCGTTCAATGACTTCAATGCCCCGCGCTTTTGCCAAATCAATAACGGTTCGACGTGTAATGCCGTCGAGAAAACAGTCGGGATCCGGTGTATGCAGCTTGCCGTCCTGGACAAAGAATATATTAGCACCGGTCGCTTCCGCCACCCGCCCTCGATAATCCAGCATCAGCGCATCGTCAAAGCCTTCAGATTCTGCTTCATGTTTGCTCAGCGTACAAATCATGTACAGACCCGCTGCTTTGGACTGCGTCGGGATTGTTTCCGGTGAAGGCCGCTTCCAGGGCGATAATTTGAGTTTTATCCCTTTCATGCGGGCTTCGGGATCAAAATAACTCGGCCATACCCAGGCGCCAATCGCCAGATGAATTCTGCATTGTTGAGCTGATACCGCCATCATTTCTGATCCACGCCAGGCAACCGGACGGATGTATCCTTCAACGATCTTATTTGCCGCGATGGTATCCCAACAAGCCTTATTAATTTCGTCTGCGGTTTGCTCGATTTTAAACCCGAGGATTCTAGCCGAATTAATTAAACGGTCCGTATGTTCGGCCAGTTTGAAGATTTCACCGTCATAGACCCGCACTCCTTCAAACACGCTACTCGCATAATGTAATCCATGAGTTAGGACGTGGATGTTTGCGTCTCGCCATGGTACGAGTTCACCATCAAACCATATAAGGCCGTCCCGATCAGCAAAAGAAGAGGTATCCATAATAAAGCACCTTGAGTTATTATATGTCGTATATTCGTGTATAGAGTTCGTTTATGTCGAATCGAACTCCTATTTTGTAACATTATGAGAAATATATGTCAACATGACTGACGTAAAATCTACAAACAACCCTCTTTTCCTTCGGGAAGAAGAATTAAGGCAGAGTATTGAGCTGCTTTTTTTCGCCTACCGGGACTTCACCGCCGGGCCGGATGAAATCCTCAAAGAATATAAATTCGGGCGGGCTCATCATCGCGTTATCCATTTTATTGGCCGCAATGAGGGAATGACTGTTTCTGAATTGCTCGATATATTACGTATAACAAAACAGAGCCTCAGTCGGGTTCTCAGTACGTTGATTGATCGGGGATTTGTTGAGCAACGAGCTGGCAAAGTAGATCGCCGCCAACGATTGCTGTACCTGACGGAAAGCGGGCAGCAACTTGAGCAAAAGATAAGCCGCGTTCAACGGGATCTAGTTGCAAAGGCTTTTCGCGAAGCCGGCGGAGACGCCGTAGCAGGATACCGTCAGGTTCTCGCGGGCCTGATAGACGAGAAAGATCGGGATATGGCCCTTGGCCGAATTTATAACCCTTGAAGAGCAAAGGGCTGGAGAAAAATTCGTATGTTGGACAATGCGCCCCATATCCTAGTGGTAGACGATGATACGCGGTTGTTATCGCTTCTTCGAAAATACCTAATGGATAACAAGTATCGTGTCTCAACGGCGGGAACCGCTGATATGGCGCGCAGCAAAATGTCTGGGTTCGACTTCGACCTTATTGTCCTGGATCGGATGATGCCGGGCGAAGATGGCCTCGAAATGGCCAAGACAGTTCGGACGGGCTCGGATTTCAATCGGGATATTCCAATTTTAATGCTGACAGCAATGGGCGAATCCAGCGACCGAATTGACGGCCTAGAAGGCGGTGTTGATGACTATTTGACAAAGCCTTTTGAACCGCGAGAGCTGCTTTTGCGAATAGACGCCATTCTCAGGCGGGCGAAAATAGAAAAAATTGAAGAGCTCAGCTTTGGTGACTTCACGTTCAATACGGAGAAAGGCGAACTTCTTCGCAGCGGAGCGATTATCAATTTAACCTCCGGTGAATCGCTTTTACTTAAATCTCTGGCGTCGACACCTGGCGTCCCGATCAGCCGCGACAACCTATCCTTAACGAGCGGCAATCAAGGACGGGCTGTTGACGTTCAGATAACGCGGTTAAGACGGAAAATAGAAGAGGACCCGAAATTACCGCGTTATTTGCAGACAGTCCGTGGTGAGGGATATGTTTTATGGGTGGATTAGGGTTTCTAAAGAATGCCCTCGCGCAGGTAAATTTTGACTTCTTGAAGAAGTTGATGCCGAGAACGCTTTTCGGTCGATCCATATTGATTGTTGTCTTGCCAATTATTTTGCTGCAAGTGCTTGTCACCTATATTTTTTATGAACGGCATTGGGACAATGTGGCCAGGCGATTGGCCCAAGGGGTTGCTGGCGATGTCGCCGCTGTTATCTCCCTCATGGATAGATTTCCGGGCGCAACGGCACAAACCGATATCCTCAATAGCGCTCGCAATCAAATGCGGCTTGCGGTCAGTATTGACCCGGAAGCAACTTTGCTGGAAGGCAGCGAGATTATTACAAAATATGGGTTTCTAGAAGGGCATCTCGCCCGCGCTCTTCAAGAAAGCCTCCCCGCTCGGCCCTTCAGTATCTCCGCCAATAAAAAGCTTGAGTCTGTCGTCTTACTTATCCAGCTGCCAGATTCCGTCATGCAGGTAATCGTTCGCGATAAGCGCCTGTTTTCAAGCACGACATATATATTTGTCATGTGGATGGTTGGGATATCCCTCGCATTGCTCGGAATCGCGCTGGTATTTCTACGCAATCAAATGCGTCCAATCCGGCAGCTTTCCGTCGCCGCCGAAAAATTTGGCAAGGGTCAGTATGTAGAAGACTTCAAGCCAAGTGGTGCGCAGGAAATACGATTAGCGTCCAGGGCATTCCACGTAATGAAACATCGTATTCTCAGGCAGATTACGCAGCGCACTGAAATGCTTGCAGGGGTAAGTCATGATTTACGCACGCCCCTGACCCGGATGAAACTTCAACTCGCCATGATGCCGGAGCAAGATGATAAGCAAAGCCTTGAGGGTGATGTCGCTGATATGGAGAAAATGGTCGAAGGCTACCTCGCTTTTGCCCGAGGCCAGGAAGCGGAAGCGGTTGAGAATACGGATATACCCGATTTGTTTCAGGACATTGTTGTCAATGCCCGCCGGCAAGGAACGGTTGTCTCCCTCGATACACCCAAAGAGTTATGGGCAACCGTACGTCCAAACAGCTTGAAACGTTGTATTACCAATTTGATAAATAATGCCGCCCGCTACGCAACCGAAGTCTGGATTACTGTCCATGCGGTGGATTTTGAAGTCATTGTCACCATTGATGATGATGGTCCGGGTATCCCCGAAGCCAGCCGCAACGACGTCTTCAAACCGTTTCATCGACTGGACCCCTCCCGAAATACGGAAACTGGTGGGAGTGGCCTTGGGATGACCATTGCCCGCGATGTGATCCACGGGCATGGCGGGCAAATCAGCCTTGGAGTTGCCCCGACGGGTGGCTTACGTATTGAAATCCGGTTTCCCCGATAATCTATTATTAGTTGGTCACACGTCACTCGGTACGAAGGCTTGCGAGATGTCGATTGTTGCCTTTTGCAGGGTCACCGGAACGGTCGCAAAAGCCGCATTTGCCAACGCCAACACCGCCGGGATACTTGCTGCCGCCAATTGCGGTGTTTGCGCGGCAGCTGCTAGAAGAAAGACCGCATTGACCTCCGTATTGAGGGTTTGGGTAAGAACGGTCACATCCCGATCGCGGCTTTTAAATACCTCAAACGCTTTATTGGCGCTCTGGATAGCATCCTCAATCTGCTGCGTTTGGGTTTTGAAAAGGGCATCCAACTTAGGCGGCTCGGGCATCGGTTCTGCCGGCTCCTCGTTTTGGTCCTTTTCCGTCATCCTCTCGCGTCCCTGTTTTACTGAAGGCGGCCGCCGACGGGCACCTTATGATCTGGTGAAATCAAGGATATACGTCCTTCGTCATCGCTAAAACCCAGGACCAAGACTTCCGACATAAAGGGTCCGATTTGTCGCGGCGGGAAATTGACCACTCCGACAACCAGTCGTCCGGCCAGATCCTCTATTTCATACAAATCTGTAATTTGTGCAGACGTCTTCTTAATACCTATGTCCTCCCCAAAATCGACTTTCAGTTTATACGCCGGTTTCCGCGCCTCCGGAAATTCACTGGCCTCCAAAACCCGGCCTACGCGAATATCCACCGCTAGGAAATCGTCAAATGTAATTTCGTTTGTCATCAACTGCCTCTTCTATTTCCAACCAGCGCGAATGCTATGGGACGGCAAGCCGAAGGACAATCCAAAAAATAGGAAATCATCCGCCGGACGAAAATTTCTGGGCAACCTTCTCAATGGTCGCCAACGATGCGGTCATGGATTGAGTGACCGTATCGAATGATTTTGTTGTTGATGCGGTCAGGTTAGTGGCAACCGAGTTCATATTCTCGATGATCGTCGTCAGATTGCTGATCTGGGATTGAATATCCGAAAAGGCAACAGTTCCGGATTGGCCGGATGGACTGGAAGCCTGAAAAGAAGCCTGTAGTTTTTCTACTGTCTCCTGAAGCGTATTTCTCTGCTGGCCGACGATATCCTGTAACCCGTGCGAAGCTGTCTGCACGGCTTCTGTCATTTTCTTCACATTCTGATTTTGCAGTGTCGATAACGCACTGAGATCTGGAATAACCAGTCCGCCCGCCACTGTCGGTGCGCCCGCTCCACTTGATTGCGTTGTATCATTCATTATCATCACCCTTTTTTCTATTTAGGTGTATATGATAAATATTATTCTATTTTAAAGTGTTATTTAGGATAAGGCTCTTTTAACCAAGCTCTCGGGATCTTTTAGTCGCGGCAGCCACGGTCTTCTCGATAAGGGGGGCAAGGCCGTCTTCCGCCATCAAAATCGCCAATCCTGCCGCAGTTGTGCCATTCGGGCTGGTGACATTCTCACGCAATTTAGAGGCCGGCTCATCCGATGAGATGGCCAGTTTTCCGGCGCCCGCTACGGTCACTTCCGCAAGGGTTTCCGCCAGATCCGCAGGAAGCCCCGCACGAACACCGGCCGCCGCCATGGCTTCAATCATGTAAAAAACGTAAGCTGGCCCCGAACCCGACAAGCCGGTGACAGCGTCCATCAATTTTTCGTCTTCAATCCACGCGACGGTGCCGATTGCTGTCATCAGTTTGTCGCAAATCTCCAGTTGCTGCGGACTAGCATGCCCGTTCTGACAACAGACAATCATGCCTTGCCGAACAGCTGCGGGGGTATTTGGCATGGCCCGGATAATTGAAGCGGTCACGCCGAAGGCCGTTTCAAATTGTGCAATGCCTGTTCCCGCCGCAATGGAAATTATCAACGCGCCGCCCGCCGCAAGCGTTCGAAATGTCGGCAGGACATCTACCATCATCTGGGGTTTTACCGCGAGCACGATGACATCGGGCCGAAACGCGCCTTCAATATCATCCGGCGATGAATGGCCCGCACATCCAAGTCCTTTCGCCACCGCAAGATTTTCTGCATTCGGATCAATCACAACGATATCCGAGGGCTTGACGAAAGTATCAATCCAGCCGCCCAGCATCGCTTGCCCCATTTTTCCAGAGCCGACGAGAAGTATAGTATTAGACATATTTTTTAAGCTTCACCCACGGTTTCGAACATTGCGGCGTCAATTGCTTCTTCCGGGGTTTTACCGCCCCAGATACAAAACTGGATCGCCGGATAGAATTTCTCGAGCTCTTTCATTCCGATTTCAACGAGCGTCTGGAATTGCTCGCTCCTTACCTCAGAGGCCCCGCCAAGCAAGAGTGAATGCCGGAACAACACCATTCCCTCTTCCCTCCATGTGTCGAAATGCCCAACAGGCATCCGCTCATTCACACGGGCGAGAAGTTCGTAAATCATCTGATATTGGCGTTCTGGAATTTTGATGTCATAGGCACAGGAGAAGTGAACGGCCTTTAAATCTGAACGCCAAGAAAACCAAAGATGATACTGACACCAGCTTCCATCGACACCCACCGTAATTTCATTGCGGCCCTGACGATCAAATGACCAATCATTTTCAACAATGATATTTTCGACTAAATCGAGGGGGTTGGTGTCTTCAAGCTCTTCGTGGGACAGGTACAATGACGTCATGGAGCCATTCCTTTCAGAACTATCCTCACCGGCTTTCTTCTTCGGCCCAGGCGTGAATCGCCGCCAGAAAGGAAATCAACTACAGGCCATATATGGTGGCATTAAAAAACAGCCGCCATACATGTAGCGTAATCTGCCTTTGGAACCTTAGCAACAAAGAAAGCGGATCATTTCGCATTTTCTTGTGGATAAAATTGAACAGGCAGAAAATTAACCTGTGCAGAACGCCTGTTTATTCTTTTGCAGACTTCGCGCTAGCGGCTCGTGCTGTTTTCTTTGCTGCCGGTTTTTTTTGCGACGCGGCAAATTGTTTTTCAAGTTGGTCGAGGCGACTGCTCAAAGCTTCATTTTCCTCTCGCGCCAGAACTGCCATGGCCTTCACGGCGTCAAACTCTTCGCGCGGAACCAGATCCATATCCGCGATAAATCGCTCGAGCCGCTGGTGGAAAAGATTCTCCCACTCTGACTTGACCCCTTGCGCTGTTCCAAGCGCACCGGTGGCCAGGCGGGCCAGATCATCAAATAATCGCGAATTTGTCTGCATCACTCATGCTCCTCAGGTTAGCGCGCATAATGGCAAGGGTATTTTACAAAAGCAAACCCTTTGAACGCCGATTAGCTTGCGGTTTCCTCATATAGCTTTATATAGTGTCCGCCATGACTTTATCGACACAATTTTTGGCCATTGCCTTTCCGGAAATAGATCCCATAATTTTCGAATTGGGCCCCTTTGCGATCAGATGGTATGCCCTCGCCTATATTGCCGGACTGGTGATTGGGTGGCGTTTGATGATGAGATTTGCAAATGCGCCGGGCTCCAGCGTCACCGACAAAAATGTAGATGACTTTCTGGTTTGGGCAACTTTAGGTGTTATTTTAGGCGGACGGCTGGGATACGTTTTATTTTATAAGCCAGAATATTATCTGTCCAACCCGGCCGAAATTTTCATGGTATGGCAAGGAGGCATGTCCTTTCATGGCGGCTTCCTTGGGGTTATTGTTGCAACCATTCTTTTTACCAGATCGAAGAAAATTCCCTTGCTGGATTTCGCTGACTTATTGGCGACGGTCGCACCGGTTGGTTTGTTTTTCGGCCGCATCGCCAATTTCATCAATGCGGAACTTTATGGTCGGACCACGGATGTGCCTTGGGGAGTATTATTCCCCAACGGTGGTGATCTGCCGCGTCATCCAAGCCAGCTTTATGAAGCTTTACTGGAAGGACTGCTGCTTTTCGTCATCATGCTCATCCTGCGGAAGACAGACTTGGTCAAAAAGCCGGGCTTCTTAACCGGTGTCTTTTTCTTGGGCTACGCTTTAGCAAGAGGATTTGTCGAATTTTTCCGCCAGCCGGATGCGCATCTTGGTTTCCTCGCCGGCGGTTTTACCATGGGGCAGTTTCTGTCCGTCCCGATGATCCTTATCGGTTTGTATTTTCTATTCCGGAAATCTCCTGTTAAAAAATGACGCCGCTGACCGAAATTCTCAGAGACAAGATTGAGAAACACGGTCCTATCTCGGTTCATGATTATATGGAGATGGCCCTCACTCACCCGGAATATGGATATTACGCCCGTCAGAATCCATTCGGTAAATCCGGGGATTTTGTGACAGCACCGGAAATCAGTCAGATGTTTGGAGAACTCATTGGTCTGTGGTGTATCGATACCTGGTCAAAGCTCGGAGCGCCGGCCAAACTTAATTTAGTGGAACTTGGCCCCGGTAACGGCACATTGATGGGGGACGCTCTGAGAAGTAGCATGTTAGTCCCTGAATTTGCCAAAGCCGCACAAATCCACTTGGTTGAGACCAGCGAACAACTTAGAGAACGGCAAAAATCGGCCATAAACCACCCTTCCGTTTTCTGGCATTCCGATTTTCCGATTTTGAACAACGATCCGACAATTGTCATTGCCAACGAATTTTTTGACGCATTGCCAATACATCAATATGAATCTTCGGCTGGCCAATGGCACGAGAGACGTATCAATTGGAAAGACCATCAATTTGCTTTTTCTTTGGCTGATGATCCGACGGTGGGATTTCCGCCGCCTGCGGAAGCAGACAGCACAAACATCCTGGAAATCTGCCCTCTGGGCATCCGCTTTATTGAAAAGATCAGCCAATCTTTGCAAAAAACCGGCGGGGCAGCATTGATAATCGACTATGGATCCGCTGAAGCCATTTATGGCGATAGTTTTCAGGCTGTGCGGGATCATACGACCCAGAACCCACTTGAAGATCCGGGAATGTCAGACCTCACGGCGCATGTCAAGTTCCCTCAATTGATAGCAGAGGCGCAAAAACATCTTGTGGATATTCAGGGGCCAACGTCTCAAGGACGGTTCCTCGAGCGTCTCGGAATTGAAGCCAGAGCCGCCCTGTTGAGCCGATCTGCCACAGAAGAACAAGAAAAATCCATCGGCTCTGATCTGCGCCGCTTGACTAGTGCAACGGAAATGGGAACTCTATTCAAGGTCCTCGCAATTTCTTACAATTTGACGGCACCTCTGGAAGGATTTGACCTTTAAAATGCTCACCAGCTCTGTACTTGAAAGTAACGACATTTCCCACGGTTTCTTTACCCGCGAAGGCGGTGTATCGCACGGTATTTATGGCAGCCTGAATTGTGGTCCGGGTTCAAAAGATCGCGCAGAAGATGTTTCTGAAAACCGGGCGCGGGCAATGCGGGAACTTGGAATTGGGCCAGATAAACTCAGGACCATATATCAGATTCACAGTGCCGATGTCGTCGTCATTCAAGATCAGCGAGAATTACGCGAGAAACCGAAAGCTGATGCAATGGTCACCAATGTGCCGGGCGTCGCCTTAGGCATTCTCACGGCGGATTGTGTCCCTATACTTTTTGCGGACGCGTCCCATCATGTAATCGGGGCCGCCCATTCCGGCTGGAAGGGTGCCCTGGCAAATATTGGCAAGAACACCGTTGAGGCTATGATTCAGTTGGGGGCCCATAAATCCGACATAACGGCGGCTGTTGGCCCCGCGATCACGCAAAACTCATATGAAGTTGGTCCGGAATTCCCGGCCCCCTTTCTAGATGTTGATCCGCAGGCGGTCCGGTATTTTACGCCGTCCGTCAATTCAGGGCATCATATGTTCAATCTGAAAGAATTTGTCTGCGACAGATTACGTGAAACCGGAATTGGGCGCGTTGACATGCTTGAAAATGATACATGTGCCGAAGAAGACCTGTTCTATAGTTATCGGCGCATGACAAAAAGAGGTGAAACTGATTACGGTCGGCAATTATCGGCTATCGCCCTTAAAAGCGCATAACCGAAAATACCTACAATTTATCGCAAACTTGTACTGAAGGTCCAAAATGCCGTATATGGTAGTCTTTATAATAATTTGTCTGCTGGGGATATTAGCAACCTGTGCGATTTAGGAATTTCATAAAAAGATATTCTATTCTTGGCGTCCTTCTCCTGGTTGCTTGCCAACCACTCGAGAGGCCTTTTCAGCCTGAGGTAAAGACGGGCTTGCGAACTGTTCCCGGACCCCGGGCCTATCTGTATGTTGCGACTGTTCAGGATGGCCCTGCTGATCTTGATACGGCTGTTGCTACAAAACTGCAAGAATTGGGTATTGCTGCCTTTGCCGGCGAGGAAGTTCCCGGCCGCTATTACGTCCGCGGAGATATGATAGATGAAGGTGGATTGCAGTTCGTTCAATGGACCATATTCGATCCTCAAAACCAGAATACAGGCCTTTACACGTTGGAAAAGCTTCCGGATATGGCGCAAACAAGCTCTGCAAAGCCACAGAACATAGAGGAATTTGTCCTGCTTTCAGCTAGCAATATTGATCGATTGTTGGGCGGAGACGGTTTTAATTTTGCGACGTTGAAAAAGCCAGTTCTTTATGTTCCGATCGTCCGCGGTGCTCCGGGCGATGGCGCGGAAAGTCTGTCCTATGCCATTCAGGAAGAATTGGTCCGCATGGGGTTCGACGTGTTGCCTACGGAAAGCGGCGCCAATTATATTGTCAGGGGACAAGCAGAATTAACGCCGGCAAAAGCTGGAACACAGGTCATTCTTCTCACCTGGAGCCTGGAACGTCGCAATGGCGAACAAGTCGGTAAGATCCAGCAGCGCAATAGAATCAAGGCAGGGTCATTAAATGGTGCGTGGGGCTCGACCGCGCCTTTGGCCGCAAAAGGTGGCGCACAAGGGGTTCTTAAATTGCTTCGAAGCAGTGAACCTGAGTATTTCCAGTCAAAATCCTGAATTTATTTCCCGATATTGCCAAAAAATCTCTTTATACCGTTTACAGGATCAAAGGCCCTTGGTAAGTTCCGCCCGCTGTTGCCCAAGTGTCGTTTCGGTGCCGTGCGCAGTTTGTAATATTTGACTGAACAAAGCCTAAAATAGGCGAAGGACTGTTCACATGAAAGTGCTTACGGGAAATGGTAATCGGCCGTTGGCTGAAGCTGTTACGAGCTACTTGAAACTACCTTTGACAAATGCAGACGTTCGACGTTTCTCGGACATGGAAGTTTTCGTAGAGATCCACGAAAATGTCCGGGGTGAGGATGTTTTCGTTCTTCAACCGACCTCCTTTCCAGCAAATGACCATTTAATGGAACTGTTGGTTTGTATAGACGCCCTCAAGCGTGCATCTGCCGCTCGAATCACGGCCGTCCTTCCTTATTTTGGCTATGCACGGCAGGACCGTAAACCGGGACCTCGCACACCAATTTCTGCAAAACTAGTTGCTAATCTCATCACAAAAGCCGGTGCCGACCGTGTTCTGACAATGGACCTGCATGCAGGCCAGATACAGGGCTTTTTTGATATTCCGACCGATAATTTGTTTTCAGCGCCCATCATCGTACCAGATATAGAAGAAAATTATGGCCGGGGTAGCGATATAACCATTGTTTCTCCCGATGTGGGCGGTGTTGTCCGGGCTCGGGCTTACGCTAAAAGGCTTGACGCAGACCTCGCAATCGTGGATAAGCGCCGTGAAAAAGCTGGCGTCTCAGAAGTCATGAATATTATTGGTGACGTGAAAGGCCAGCGCTGCATTCTTGTTGATGACATCGTCGATAGTGCGGGCACATTGTGCAACGCTGCGGAAGCGTTGATGAAACAAGGTGCCAAGTCCGTAACCGGCTATGTAACCCATGGTGTGTTATCGGGGGGAGCAATCTCCCGTATAAACGACTCTGAGCTAGGGGAAATGGTCACAACAGATAGCATTATGGCGACGGAGGCTTTTAAGCATTCCGACAAGATGCGACAAATATCCATTGCACCGTTGATCGGCGAGGCAATGTTCAGAATTTCTAAGGAGACTTCGGTTTCCAGTCTGTTCGATTAACCGAATAGACATATCACGGCGCGGGCACCCCTGGAGGCAAGCGTCATTTTTGGCACCGGGTTTTCCCGGTGTTGCTCGTTACTTAGGAGAAATATAATGAGCGAGAATGCAGTATTAATTGCAGAAACGCGTGACCGGGCTGGAAAGGGGACCTCCCGTGCATTGCGTCGTGAAGGTCGTACACCGGCCGTCATCTATGGCGATAAGAAAGACCCTATTTCGATTTCGTTGGAAACCCGTGAATTGGTTAAGGCCATTTACCGGGATGCTTTTCTTTCAACGGTTTACACTGTAACAGTCGGATCAACGAAACATAACGTTTTGCCTCGTGACATGCAGCTTCATCCGGTTAAAGAGTCGCCAATGCATGTTGATTTCCTTCGCGTTTCCGCGAAATCACAGATCGCTGTCATGGTGCTCGTGAGCTTCCTGAACGAAGAAGAATGTGAAGGCTTGAAACGGGGTGGTGTTTTGAACGTTGTCCGCCATGAAATCGAAATGATGGTGCCTGCCGGAAACATTCCGGAAGCCATTGAGATTGATCTGGAAAAATACGACATTGGCGACAGTGTCCATATTTCCGAAGTAACTCTGCCAGAAGGGTGTGAACCCACAATTTCTGACCGTGACTTCACGATCGCAACGATTGCCTCACCAACGGTTGAAGAAGAGCCGGAAGAAGTAGAAGTCGAAGGCGAAGAAGGTGCTGAAGGCGAAGAAGGTGCCGAAGGCGAAGCCGCTGAAGGCACTGCTGAAGCCACTAGCGACGAGTAGCAGGTACCACAGATGATATTGCTGGTTGGTCTTGGAAATCCCGGTAAGGGATACACCGACAATCGGCATAATTTTGGATTTATGGCGGTGGATGAAATCATTCACCGCCATTCCTTTATGCCGGAACGCATTAAATTTCAGGGACTGGTTGCAGATGGAAAAATCGGCGGCAAAAAATCCTCGCGCTGAAACCTACCACTTATATGAATGAATCCGGTCGATCCGTTGGTGAAGCCATGAGATTTTACAAAATTCCGATTGAAAATGTCGTTGTCCTGCATGACGAGCTTGACCTTCCCATGGGGAAAGTTCGCGTAAAAACAAGTGGCGGCCATGGTGGCAATAACGGCATTCGATCACTTATCTCACATATTGGCCAGGACTTTAAAAGGGTCCGGCTCGGCGTTGGCCATCCGGGAGAAAAGCATCTGGTTTCCGGTCACGTCTTGAAAGATTTTTCGAAATCAGAAAAACAGTTCGCCGAAAAAATCATTGATAGTGTCGCACGGCACACCGACTTGCTTGTTACCGGTAACGACTCCAGTTTTATGAACAAAATCGCGCTTGAAACGGCGCCCGACAAGAAAAAGAACATCGAAGGAAGCTAGATATGGGTTTTAAATGCGGAATTGTTGGACTGCCGAACGTTGGTAAGTCCACCCTGTTCAATGCCCTCACGGAAACCGCTCAGGCCGCGGCTGAGAATTATCCCTTCTGTACAATCGAGCCAAATCTTGGGCAAGTTCCTGTCCCTGACCCTCGGATCACACAATTGGCGGAACTGGCCTCTTCAAAGGAATTGATCCCGACACAACTGACGTTTGTCGACATTGCCGGGCTTGTCCGTGGCGCGGCGAGTGGCGAAGGGTTAGGCAACAAATTTCTGGCCCATATTCGCGAAGTCGATGCGATTATTCAGGTCATAAGGTGCTTCGAGGATGACGATATTACGCATGTGGACGGCAAAATAGACCCCTTATCAGATGCCGACACAATCGAAACGGAGCTGATGCTTGCCGATTTGGAAAGCTTGGAGAAAAGAACTGAAGGGTTGATCAAGAAAATCCGCGGCGGCGATAAAGAAGCAATGAAACAATCGGAATTGATTGATCGAGCTCTCGTTGTTTTAAAGGAGGGCAAACCTGCGCGTATGGTGGAGTTAGCCGAAGACGAAGTTAAAACGTTCCGAAATTTGCAACTACTAACGGCAAAACCCGTTCTGTACGTCTGCAATGTCGATGAAGATAGTGCCGCAACCGGCAACGATTTTTCGAAATTGGTAGAAGAAAAAGCCGCTACAGAAAATGCAGGTGTCGTTGTTATATCCGCCGCGATTGAATCCGAAGTTGCGCAGCTCGATAGAGAAGAGCGAGAAGAGTTTCTTGCAGAACTTGGTTTAACCGAAACCGGATTAGGCCGGATAATCAGGGCTGGCTACGATTTGCTTGAGCTAATTACCTATTTTACCGTTGGCCCCAAGGAGTGTCGTGCCTGGACTGTTACGAAGGGCACAAAAGCGCCGCAAGCCGCCGGTGTGATACATACTGATTTTGAAAAAGGGTTTATTCGGGCCGAAACCATCGCCTACCCAGCTTATATTGAGAACGGTGGCGAAAGTGGTGCAAAAGATGCCGGCCAAATGCGGTTAGAAGGCAAAGAATATGTTGTGCTAGACGGCGATGTCTTGCATTTTAGATTTGCAAATTAGTTCTGACACGAATTTCAGATGTCCTGAACAAGCGATGTAACGCAAAGGGCCGAAAAAAGGTCAAAGGATAGTGACGAGTATGTTGTACTGGGAAGATTTTACCGTTGGCCGAAAAATGGAATTTGGTGCCATGGATGTCACCGAAGACGACATAATTGAATACGCAACGGAATTTGACCCACAGTCATTTCATATCGATAAAGAAGCGGCGTCAGAGCATTTTTTTGATGGTATCATTGCCAGCGGATGGCATACAGCCGCAATGTGCATGCGTATGATGGTTGACGGATATCTTAATAATTCCGCATCGATGGGATCCCCCGGCGTTGAACAGCTAAGATGGAAAAACCCTGTTAGACCTGGCGAAACCCTCCATGTAAAAGCAGAAATTACAGATCGAAGCCTCCCTAAAAGTAAACCGCAACTGGGTTTTGTTAAATTTTCCCATGTTGTCTACAATCAGGATGGGAACGTAAAAATGACCATGATTTCAAGTGGAATGTTCTTACGAAAACCCTCCAGAATCTCCGTTCAGGAGAACGGTAAATGAGCATTATTTACTTTGAAGACTTTTCAGTTGGAGACAAGACAGTTTTCGGTGAAAAGAAGGTTACGCGCGAAGAAATATTGAAATTTGCCCACAAATATGACCCTCAGTCGTTCCATGTAGACGAAAATGCGGCAAATGAAAGCATCTACGGCGGATTGATAGCGTCAGGATGGCATACCGGTGGAATGCTTATGAGAATGATGGTTGATAATATGGTAAACCAGCGCGCGGGTCTTGGTTCTCCTGGTTTTGATGACTTAAGATGGATTTTACCGGTGCGGCCGGATGATGTACTCCGGTTTGAATCTACTGTCATTGAAGCGCGCAAGTCATCGTCTCGTCCAGATATGGGAATTATCCGGGCCCAAATTTACCTGTTTAATCAGAATGATGAAAAAGTATTGTCCGTAAAAACCATCGGCATGATGAAAACAAGACCGGCGTAGTACCCGCCGTGCTTATATAGATATCACTAGAAATAGCTTAAAAAATCGCAATTTATCACTATATAGTGGTATAAGCATGTAAATTATCCAACAACTAGGGGGTAAGTAAATGGATTTTCTCGTATCTGGCTTCGCAGCGTTTGTTATTGTTCTCGTGTTACTGGCAATCGTTATTGTTTTCATGGGCGTCACAATTGTGCCGCAGGGTTATCAGTTCACTGTTGAACGTTTTGGCCGTTATACCAGAAGCCTGCAACCTGGATTAGGATTGATTATCCCGTTTATTGACCGCATCGGTACCAGGGTCAATATGATGGAGCAAGTTCTTGATATCCCGACGCAAGAGGTCATTTCCCGCGACAATGCTATGGTCCAAGTAGACGGAATTCTGTTCTTTCAAGTTCTGGATGCGGCGAAATCCACCTATGAGGTGAGAGATCTTGAACGCGCTATTCAAAATCTTGCCCAAACAAACCTTAGAACGGTTTTGGGTTCGATGGATTTGGATGCCGCCCTAAGTCAACGCGACTCCATAAATGTTAAACTATTAAACGTTATTGATCAGGCATCGACCCCCTGGGGCCTGAAAGTCACGCGTGTGGAAATTAAAGATATCACTCCGCCTCTTGATCTGGTGGAAGCCATGGGCCGTCAAATGAAGGCAGAACGGCTCAAACGGGCTGTTATCTTGGAAGCTGAGGGTGTGAGGCAATCAGAAATCCTAAAAGCAGAAGGTGAGAAAAAAGCAGCAATTCTGGAGGCAGAAGGTCGACGTGAAGCAGCTTTCCGGGACGCTGAAGCCCGGGAAAGATCAGCTGAAGCAGAAGCCAAAGCAACCCATGATGTGTCAGAAGCCATTGCCGCAGGCGATATCCAGTCGATCAATTACTTTATTGCTCAGAAATATACGGAAGCGATGAAGGAAATCGGTATGGCCCGCAATTCTAAAGTTGTTCTAATGCCCATGGAAGCCAGCGCTCTTATAGGTTCTCTAGGCGGCATAGGAGCAATAGCGCAAGAGGTTTTCGGCGATACAGGTGGTAATTCGAAATCCGGAAACAGGCCCTCTAAGGGCTCTGTTCCGAATAGCGAGTAAAGCTTATGGCTGAAGAATTCATGACATGGGTGACAGGACTGGAATATTGGGGCTGGTGGATCCTCGCGGTTATTCTCATTATTCTGGAAGTATTCGCGCCAAGTACGCTCTTTCTGTGGTTGGGTATTTCTTCAGGCGTAGTTGGTTTTATTGCTTGGATATTTCCAGATTTGCTTTGGGAATATGAATGGACAATTTTTGCGATCGTAGCAGTCGTCAGCATTGTTGCGTCTCGTCTTTTCTTTAAAAAAAATCCGGGCGTGGTCGACAATCAAACGTTAAATCGACGGGGTGTCCAATATATTGGGCGCCAATTCGTCCTTACTGAAGCAATACGCAACGGTCGCGGTAAAATACATGTTGATGATACGCAATGGTCCGTCGAGGGACCTGATATGGAAGTCAACGAAGACGTCGTCGTAACCGGGACCGACGGCACATTGCTGATCGTCGAACCAAAACAATAAGGAAAATCGAGATGGGTGAACTACTGAGGCTGGAAGCAGCGGACGGACATAATCTTGCGGCTTATAAAGCGTCTCCAGAGGGTTCACCTGAAGGTGGCGTTGTTATCATCCAGGAAATTTTCGGCGTAAATTCGCATATTCAGGACGTTTGTGACCGGTACGCTGAGATGGGATATGTGGCGATCGCACCCGCGCTATTTGACCGTCTTGAACCAAATATCACGCTCGGCTACGAAGCTGATGATGTTACTCAGGGCATTGCTTATAAAATGAAAATACAAGACCAGCAGGCTCTGGACGATATCGATGCCGCTGCGAAAACCATTGCCGACGCAGGTGCCGTTGTCAGCATCGGATTTTGTTGGGGCGGTACGCTAGCGTATCTCAGCGCATGCCGGCTTTCTAGCATTAGTAAAGCCGTCGGTTATTATGGCGGTCAGATTTCTCAGAATCTACAGGAAACCCCCAAAGTACCTGTGTTGCTGCATTTTGGAGATCAGGATGGATCCATCCCAATGAAATCAGTGGATGAAATCATGACAGCGCTTCCGGATACACCTGTTCATGTTTATCAAGCTGGACACGGTTTCAATTGTGATCAGCGTGCAAGCTATGATCCAGCCTCGGCAAAACTAGCGCAAGAACGAACCCTCTCCTTTATTGCGTGATTAACGTTCCCGAACAAACTCCAGCAAGACACCCGTCGCATCCGCTGGATTAATCCTTAAAGCGCCGTTGGCTATTTCTTGATACCTGATATTCTCTGTATTCAGATACGATGTGGTCGCCTCAAGGTCTTTCACAGCAATAGACATAGCAATCATATTTGGCAAAGCCGGGAAATCTGCAGGTAAATACAGGCCCGGGAAAAGCATATCGAGATCCTTATCATTAACGAAAATCAATGCACCATCTCCGATCCTCACATTCAACGTGTCGTCGGTCATGGTGACATTAATAAAACCACAAAGTTTTCTATAATAAGATGCCAGGGAAGCAGGATCATCAACCACAACAACAATCGACGCAATTCCTGTTGCCCCGTTTGCATGGCGCACCCATTGATCATTTCTGATCAAATTCGGTGTTAAATGATGGCAAATAAACAATTGTTTCTCTGACAATCCCGCGGGTTGAAGACGGATAAGTTTGAATTCCGGAACGACATCACCATCCGGTAATTCGAGTTTGCGCTTCAATTGCAGTAGTTCTGATGGATTAAGGTCTGCCGATACCATTGATGCATGTGTCTGCTCGGGATCATCACTTGCCAATGCAAGCCCAAGCAACCCCTCCCCCCGCTCTGCCAAAGCAACATCCAATCCATTTGTTTCGATGTCTGAATTAATAATCCCAAGGAGTTCGATAT
This sequence comes from Sneathiella sp., assembly GCF_036960985.1. Lineage (NCBI taxonomy): Bacteria > Pseudomonadati > Pseudomonadota > Alphaproteobacteria > Sneathiellales > Sneathiellaceae > Sneathiella > Sneathiella sp. The sequence goes on from NZ_JBALWD010000012.1 coordinate 62,552, forward strand.
AATCGTTATCAAACATGATGCAATAATTCGCGGTTCCCCATCCGATATGCGCACCGCGCGAAGTTATTGTAAATCCGAGGCTTCGAAAATGAGATTTCGCCTGTTCCAAATCATTAACACCAATCAAAGAATGATCAATACCGACAATGTTATGAGGCATTTTTATTTCCATCAAAAAACTTACGTGCGCCCGACTTAAAAACTATGCCGAGGTCCAGAGCTTCATTATACCCGCAGGCGACAAGACAAACAGGTTTTTTACTGTTGGTCTGAAGCAAAGCTACTAAATGCCGACCGAGTTTTCAACGGCCGGCAATTAGTATAACCGTCTTCAATCAAGAGGCTGATAAGTATGGTATCGTTCCGGCGAGATCTGAACTATCAATAAGATGAAAACGACTGATGCTGCCAGCCTGCCGTGCTTTCGCGTAAGGAGCATATTCTGGATCGTCAGCAAACGCTTCAAAATGTCGCTTCGACGGAAATTCTATGATTGCAATAAGTGACGTGTCCAAACCTTCGCCCTCAACAGTTGTAATATTACCACTACGTGATAGATACCTACCGCCATGCTTGTGAACGATTTCATGTGCTTTTTCCGCATAAGCAGGGATCCATTCATCGTTTGTAATTTTTATATCCGCAATAAGGAATATACACATTGACCATCTCCTGAAAAAAAGTAACTTTAAGAGCAAGAATTTCCTACTCATATTTTTAGTCTTTCCGTAATTATGTATTTGAAATAGTTCAGATACTGTAGCCCGCTGATACGGATTCTGGACTAGACGTTTGATAGTAAAAAAGCTAGTATCCTAAATAAACAAAAAAAGTGAGGAAGTAATGGCGCAACCGAGTTATAAACAGTTCTGCCCGGTCGCCATGGCATCGGAAATACTCTGCACTAGATGGACATTAATTCTGTTACGAGAACTTATGGCTGGATCATCTAGATTTAACGATTTACGGCGCGGCGTCCCCAAAATGTCTCCGACACTATTATCGCAAAGGTTGAAGGAGCTCGAAGAATCTGGCGTAATCGAACGGGTTGCAATTAAATCAGAACCTAATTTATTCGAATATATACTGACAGAATCCGGTCGGGATCTTCAATCCGTAATTGATACGGTTGGCCAATGGGGACAGAGATGGGTAGAATCCAGGCTTTCCTTGCGCAATCTTGATCCCTCGCTATTGATGTGGGATATGCGCCGAAACCTCGATACAACACCACTACCAAAAAAACGATGTGTAATCCAGTTTCTGTATCAAGAGCTCCCTGTTTCAAAGAAACATTGGTGGCTGGTCATCGAACCCGACGGCGAGACCGACCTTTGTTGGGCGGATCCGGGATTTGATGTTGATTTATTTGTAACAACCAACGTCAAAACGATGACCGCTATCTGGATGGGTGTCGACACGGTGTCCGATGCAATGAAGGATGATACATTAGTGCTGGTTGGAAGCACGGCTATTGCTGACTCAATGCAGAGTTGGCTCGGCCTAAGTCCTTTTGCTGCCACGGAACGGCGGGTTCCCTAACCATATAGACGCTCCACAATCGTCAATAAAAATTATGCTGATCGGCGTATGGCGGCCGTCAGCAACCCGGCACCTATGAGAAAACTACCGCCACAGCGGTTTATAAATTTCAATGTCCTGACACTCTTAAATCGCGTCCGCAAGGTACCCGCGAGAGCGGCCCAAATAGCGACATTGACAGCCGCGAGCGTCAAAAAAGTGACTTCCAAAACAACAAACTGCGGAAAGACCGGTGTCGATATGTCGATAAATTGAGGAACAAAGGCAACGAAAAAAACAATAGATTTTGGGTTTAGCGCCGTCACCACATAAGAATTCCAAAACATCGAAAAATTCGACGATCTACCAACTGTTTCCTGAATGTCTTCAAGTTTCGGTTCCGCCCGCCACATTTTTATTCCGAGCCATATTAAATAGGCAGCACCTGCAATCTTTAATAGGGTAAACAATGTAGCGGAAGCAGCCAGAATAGCTCCTGCCCCGAGCAATGAGACGGTCATGGCTGTAAAGTCGCCCAAGGTTACGCCTGGCACTGTCCACCAGCCTGTTGAACGGCCGCGGCCCAATGCATAGCTCACGACCAACATTACCGTTGGGCCTGGTATGGCTAAAAGAGCTGCACTTGCAACAAAGAAACTCAACCAAAGTTCAAATAACATTTCCTATCCTCGATCTACATATCAATAGAAAAGACAGCAAACGAGCTCTTTCGCAAGAAAAATCTTCTTCAGAATATGTTTCGCCTAGTCTCCTTCGAATTCACAAAGAGTTCGCACATTGACCCCCATAGTTTCAATCCGTTTGCTTCCCCCGATATCCGGAAGATCAATAACGAAAGCACCGCCGATCACCGTACCGCCTGCGCGGCGAAGCAGATCAATCGCGGCCGCAGCCGTGCCGCCAGTTGCGATCAAATCGTCCACGAGCAGGACATTATCGCCAGGCGTGATCGCGTCTGTATGAATTTCAACAGTATCCGTGCCATATTCGAGTTCGTAATCTTCTCCGATCACATTCCAAGGTAGTTTGCCTTTTTTTCGAACAGGAACAAAGCCAACGCTCAGTTGATAGGCTATTGCACCACCGAGGACAAACCCTCGAGCCTCAATGCCTGCAACCTTGTCAATCCGAACCCCGGCATATGGCCAGACCAATTGATCCACCACGTGCCTAAAACCGCGGGCATCCTGCCACAAGGTCGTAATATCCCGAAACATCACACCCTCCTTCGGGTAATTCGGGATAGTTCTGATTATTGACTTTATATCCAATTTTGGTTCTTTCACTAGAGTACCCGGCCTGCAACAGCATCGAGTTTTCGAACTCGCTCAGGATCACGTGCATCGGCTGATGTGATCAACGCATTATCCAACGCATGATGACAACCCGCAGAACAAGATTGAGTGCGCTTGGATAATTCAGGGGCGACGCTACGGACCAGCCGACGCGCATTTTCACTATTGTTCACCAGAACAGAGATGACGGTTGAAACATCAACATTGTCATGATCTGGATGCCAACAATCATAGTCTGTGACCATCGCAACTGTCGCATAGCAGATCTCCGCTTCCCGCGCTAACTTGGCTTCCGGCATATTGGTCATACCAATAACCTGACATCCCCAGCTACGGTAAAGTTCTGATTCTGCCAAAGACGAAAATTGCGGTCCTTCCATGGCGAGATATGTTCCGCCCCGGTGAACCTTGATGCCTTCGTTTTGAGCTGCTTCTTCCAATTTATCCCCCAATCGAGAGCATACTGGATGTGCCATACTCACATGAGCAACCAATCCAGTTCCAAAGAAGCTTTTTTTACGATCAATTGTACGGTCTATAAATTGATCCACAATAACAAAAGTGCCGGGTGAAAGTAGTTCTTCGAAGGAACCACAAGCACTCACCGAAATTATTTCGGTGACTCCGGCGCGTTTCATTGCATCTATATTGGCGCGGTAATTTATGCCTGCCGGTGGAATTTTGTGACCACGGCCATGCCGTGGCAGGAATACCATTTCTATGCCATCAAGCTGGCCGATGAACAAATCATCGGAAGGCTGGCCAAAAGGGCTTTCAACCGTTTGCCAGCGCGTATCAGAGAGCCCCTCTAATTCGTAAACACCACTGCCTCCTATAACGCCAATCACCGGTTTTTTAGAAGCAGCATCCATTTAATTCACCCCAAATTAGCGATCTAATATCTAATCCTGACATAAAAAGGGCGCTTATAAAAGCGCCCTTTTTTGGTATTCTTATTGCCGAAAAACCTTAGTGCAGATCCGACCAGATTTTCCGTTTCACTGCATAAAACAGCCCGGCAAGGATAAGTAAAAACAAGATAACCTTAAGGCCAATGCTTTTACGCTGTTCCAACTTCGGTTCAGCAGTCCATGCCAGAAATACTGTAACATCTTTTGCCATCTGATCGACCGTTGCCGGTGTTCCATCGGAATACTCGACACCATCTTCACTAAGCGGAGACGGCATCGCGATCTGGTGACCAGGGAAATAGGCATTGTAATTCATACTGTCAGCGAGTTCGACATCTGCCGGCGCGTCTTCATAGCCGGTTAATAGAGAGTACATATAGTTATCGCCATCAGCGCGCGCTTTTGTCATAAGCGAGAGATCTGGAGGATAGGCACCGCCATTAGAGGCCCGTGCGGCATTCTCATTGGGGAATGGCGACGGAAACTTATCGAACGGTTTACCAGGACGATCAAACATTTCGCCTTCACCGTCTGGCCCGTCAACAAAATCAGACTCTTCAGCAATTGCTTCGATTTCTTCTTTGCTGAAACCCAAATCTGCAAGAGTACGGAATGCAACGAGACCCAATCCATGGCATCCGGCACAAACTTCGCGGTAAACTTGCAAGCCCCTTTGCGCAGCAGCCCTGTCATAGGTTCCGAACAATCCGCCATGTTTCCAACTAACAGACTTCAGTTCTACTCCGCCGCCAGCAGCATGCGCCGAACCCAAAGAGGCGAAAGTAACAAGAGCCGCAACGCTCAACAATTTTACAAATTTAAGCATTGCTTGCCTCCTCCGCCTTAGGTGACTTGGACAAGACATCCTCGGAAATACTAGCAGGTAACGGTTTGGGTTTTTCGAACAATCCAACCAACGGAAGTAAAATGAGAATGTGAACGAAATAGTAAATAGTGGCGATCCGGCCCCAGATTATAAACGCCCCCTCTGCTGGTTTGCCCCCGATATATGTCAACAAGACACAATCCGCGACGAAAATCCAAAAAAGTTGTTTGTAGATTGGGCGGAAGCGCGCTGATTTGATACGGCTCTTATCCAGCCACGGCAAAGCAAACAACACTGCAATTGCACCAAACATCAGCAACACGCCACCAAGCTTGTCAGGGACTGCACGCAAAACAGCATAGAAAGGCAAGAAGTACCATTCAGGAACAATATGCGCAGGAGTTACCAACGGGTTTGCAGGAATATAGTTGTCCGGATGCCCCATGTAGTTCGGTGCATAGAATAAGAAGGCCGAGAAAAAGATCAAGAAGATGGCCAGTCCGAACAGATCTTTCACCGTGTAATACGGGTGGAACGGAATACTGTCTTGCTTATCCTTAATCTCAATACCTGTTGGATTGTTAGACCCACTCGTATGCAGGGCCCAGATGTGCAGTATTACAACACCAACAATCACAAAGGGAAGAAGATAATGCAGGCTGAAGAACCGGTTCAGCGTTGGATTGCCGATCGCAAAACCACCCCATAACCAGGAAACAATACTCTCACCAACGATTGGCAAGGCACCGAACAAGTTAGTAATAACGGTTGCACCCCAGAAACTCATTTGCCCCCAAGGCAATACATACCCCATGAAGGCAGTCGCCATCATCAATAAGAAGATAACCAGTCCCAACCACCAGAGAAGCTCACGTGGTGCTTTGTAGGAGCCATAATACATACCTCGAAAGATATGCAAATAAACGACGATAAAGAACATGGAAGCGCCGTTGGAATGCATATAGCGCAATAGCCAACCAAAATTAACATCCCGCATAATATGCTCGACACTCTCGAATGCCATATCGACATGCGGTGTATAATGCATTGCAAGAACAATTCCGGTCACAATCTGTACGACAAGCATAACGCCGGCCAGCGAACCGAAGGTCCACCAATAGCTTAGATTTTTTGGAGTTGGATATTCGTAAAGGGCGTGATGCAACATACCAGTAATCGGTAAGCGGTCTTCGACCCATTTTACGGCTTTATTTTTTGGTTCAAATGACATCAGGAGCCCCCTACCCGATCTTGATGTTAGTATCGTCGAGGAATTCATACGGCGGTATGACTAGATTCTTTGGTGCAGGGCCCTTCCGAACACGTCCAGACGTATCATAATGCGAACCGTGACACGGACAGAACCAACCGCTGTAATCCCCTTGCTCTTTAAGCGGAACACATCCAAGATGCGTACAAATACCAACCATAATAAGCCATTCCGGCTTAATAACGCGATCGGCATCTGGCTCAGGGTCGGGAAGATCGGCGACCACGACATCCTCCGCTTTTTCTATTTCACCTTCTGTACGATGCCGTACGAATATAGGCTTTCCTTGCCAAACAGCCGTAATTTCCGATCCGGTTTCAATTCCTTCCAAATCGACTTCCGTCGAAGAAAGCGCGAGAACATCCGCCGACGGGTTCATTTGCGAGATGAAAGGCCATATTGCAGCTGCAGCTCCTACAGCGCCCAGGCCGCCTGCAGCAACATATAGAAAATCGCGACGTGTTACGCCGTCTTCCTCTACAGGGGTGGTGGTGGTCATTTACTCGTCCCCGAAACTTCTAAAAAAATAATTGTGTAGCGACCGCTTTTTGTCATCATAATGGCAATATGTCCAGCCCGAACGTGCCCTTTGTGACAATAAGCCGCGGTTTTTTCTGTATTTGTTACATTGCTGCCATTACAAGGACGCCATGAGACTTGCACTTTATCAACCAGATATTGCCCCAAATGTAGGAACATTGCTTCGATTAGGGGCGTGTCTGGGGGTGCCTGTTGACATAATAGAGCCTTGCGGATTCCCATTTGGCGCGAAAGATTTACGTCGCTCAGTCATGGATTATGCAGATGCAGTGGACGTCACACGCCATATTTCATGGGACACCTTCACCCAGTCCGTAGGTAAACAGCGAATAGTACTTTTATCGACCCAAAGTGCTTCCGCTTATACTGACTTCTCGTACAGGGATTCGGATGTTCTACTTTTAGGCCGCGAAAGTGCTGGTGTTCCAAAAGAGATTCATGAAAGTGTCGATCATCGCGTAGTGATTCCCATGAACGTAGGCATGCGATCCATTAATGTCGCCATAGCGGCCGCCATGGTTCTTGGTGAAGGATTACGCCAAACCGGGCAATTTTCACCCTCACCTATTCCATAAGCATTTAGTGGCACCCAATGATAGAAAACATAACGGACATCAGGAAAAAAACAGCTGCCGATTGGTTTAGATCTTTACGAGATCAAATCAGGAATAGCTTTGAATTGTTGGAAGATGAACTGACCGGCACGAATTCTGATCAACCGGCAGGACGTTTCACAGTTACAAAATGGGACAGACCCGGTGGCGGTGGTGGCGAAATGTCCGTGATGAAAGGACGAGTTTTTGAAAAAGTAGGCGTCAATATATCAATAGTTCACGGTCAATTTTCCGAAGAATTTCGGCAAGCCATCCCAGGAACAGAAAATACCGGGAACTTTTGGGCGGCCGGCATATCCCTTGTTGCACATATGCATTCGCCGTTGATTCCCGCAGTTCACATGAACACAAGGCATATCGTCACTGAAAAATCATGGTTTGGCGGCGGTGCTGATTTGACGCCGATGTTTCCGAATGATTCGGAAACCAACGTCTTTCATGACGCTCTTAAATCTGCATGCGATCTCCACGATAGTTCTTATTATCCTAGGTTTAAAAAATGGTGTGACGAGTATTTTTATTTGCCTCACCGGGAAGAAGCGCGCGGCGTCGGTGGCATTTTCTACGACAAACTCGATACCGATTGGGACGCAGATTTCGCCTTCACGCAAGATATTGGTAGAGCATTTCGTGACGTTTACCCAAAAATTGTACGTCAGCGTTTCAACGAAAGCTGGACCGCAGAACAGCGGGAACATCAGTTGATCCGTCGGGGTCGGTATGTCGAGTTTAATTTACTCTATGACCGCGGGACGACTTTCGGCCTCAAAACCGGAGGGCATACAGAGGCAATCTTAATGTCGCTGCCTCCTGAAGTGAAATGGCCGTGAGATCGGGAATATTGCTATATTAGTGCATTCTTGTGACAATGCGCACACCTGTTTTCCTTGGGATTAGCAATGATTGCGCCTATTGTCTTTTTAACAGATTAAGGATTAAGGGGACGAACATGGTTAGATACAGATATAGCCTTTTAACTCAGTTCATACGTGCATTTGAAGCCGTCATGGTAAGCGTTCATGGCCCTCAAAATGCCACAAAGCCCTGTCATGGATGTCACTGACCGTAATTACAGACGCGGCCAAATATGAGACCTTAGCCAGTCTCCCACCAAAAAAGCCCTGATTAGTTCAGGGCTTTTTTATTGTCTGAATTATATTTTATAGAAATACTATAGCGTTCCGTACAATCTATCTCCGGCATCGCCCAAGCCCGGGACAATATAGGCGTGCTCGTTTAGTTTCTGATCCAGTCCCGCCACATAAACATTAACCTTCGGGTGCAGGTCCAGCATGACCTGAACGCCTTCAGGTGCAGCTACCAAGGCTAGAAAGCTGATATTCTCTTCCGCAACACCATGATCAAGTAAAACATCAACGCCAGCTGCGGCAGAATATCCGGTCGCCAGCATCGGGTCTACAAGGATATAGAGCCGGTCTTTGGCCGATGGTAATTTTCTAAGATATTCAACGGGCCGCTTTGTCTCCGGGTCCCGGTACATACCAATATGCCCAACGCGGGCAGAGGGCATCAATTCCAGCAATCCGTCAGCCATGCCCAATCCAGCCCGCAATATTGGTACAATCGCTGTTTTCTTGCCAGATAGGACCGTTGCAGACATAGGACAGATCGGCGTTTCAATATCTTCGGGTTTTGTCGGAAGATGGCGCGTGATTTCATATCCCATCAACAAGGCAATCTCTTTCAGTAACTGCCTAAACGTTTTAGTCGAGGTAGATTTATTCCGCATATGGCTTAACTTATGCACGATAAGCGGATGATCGAGAATATGAAGGTTGGGAAAACGGGGATCGATGGCCATGAGACTTTAGCACCTTAAGAAAATGAAATATCACAAACAACTGTCACGTTACTGATTTTTGGCAACCGCCAGCCGATAGATTATTCGAAAATCCGCCAAATTACGATGACGATTTTTGAACCTTTCTTGCTGTCCGTTTTCGTTTCCGAGGATCGTTAGATTTAATGGCCTCTTCGGCACATTTACCCTGCTTCCACATTTTATAGCCATCTATTCCCATAGACTTAAGTTTTTTCGTATTCGCATATCCGGTTTTACCAGACATCGAATCTGCAACGAGAATGTCCAAGTCACTTGCTTTTTCGCTCGCTGTAGGCATGTTTTTCCTCCTGTTAAATAACTTGCTAAATCTCAATATAAGCCAATTTCACCGGAATTTCACAGTTATGTTCCAAGGAAATGAATATTTGAGTGAAATACACAGCGGCACGAATAGTAAAACTTGACCAACCAGCCAGTATTTGATTTGGATAGAGTAAGCGTTCTATGTTTTCAGAAGCGCAATGTCTCACAACAGGGAGTTTTAAGACATGATGAAAAAATTTACACTTGGCCTTTTGGCGGCCAGCATGGCGACCATGAGCGGTTTTGTTCAGGCCGATGACTTCAAACCCGCCATCGTTTTTGATATGGGTGGTAAATTCGATAAATCTTTCAATGAGGCGGCTTATAACGGCGCAGAAAAATTCAAGAAAGACACGGGTATTGACTATATGGAATTTGAGGTAACTCAGGTTTCACAACGCGAGCAAGCGGCAAAACGCATGGCACGCAAAGACGCGAGCATTGTCATTGCCATGGGCTTTGCACAAGCATCCGCCGTCGAAAAGGCAGCTAAGGAAAATCCAGATACTAAATTTACAATCATTGACATGGTTGTCGATTTACCAAATGTGCAATCAATTATATTCCGCGAAGAACAGGGATCGTTTCTTGTCGGTATTGCTGCAGCAATGGCCAGTAAAACCGGAAAAGTGGGCTTCGTCGGCGGAATGGACATTCCCTTAATTCGAAAATTCGCCCTTGGCTACAAAGAAGGCGTTATGTACGCAAATCCAAAAGCTGAAGTCATTGAAAATATGACAGGCACCACGCCGTCTGCCTGGAACGATCCGACCAAAGGTAGCGAGCTTGCCATAAGCCAATTCGATCGCGGTGCGGATGTAGTCTTCGCTGCAGCCGGCGGCACAGGTATCGGTGTTTATCAATCAGCCGCAGACGCAAAGAAATATGCGATTGGCGTAGACAGCAATCAGGATCATTTACAGCCGGGAACGATGCTAACGTCCATGTTAAAACGCGTTGACGTTGCTGTTTATGATTCCTTTACAGCAGCTAAAAACGGAACATGGAAACCTGGCATAAAGGTCCTTGGTCTGAAAGAAGATGGTGTCGGATTCTCCATCGACAAGTGGAACAAAGATATACTTACCCCAGAAATGATTGCGGCAATGGACAAGGCAAAAGCTGATATCATTTCGGGGAAAATTAAAGTTACAAACTATATGGACAGATAGATCTGGCTGTTATGACAGTAGAGACCCCGGCGCTTGAATTGCGCCGTATCAATAAACGATTTGGACCGGTTCACGCAAATAAGGATATTTCTTTAGTCGTGAGCCGGGGGTCCATTCACGGCATAATTGGTGAGAATGGTGCCGGAAAATCAACACTAATGAGTATTGTCTACGGCTTCTATCAAGCTGACAGTGGAGAAGTTTTTGTTAACGGAAACCTCTGCGACATTGACAATCCGCAAGCCTCAATCGCCGCCGGTATAGGTATGGTGCATCAGCATTTTATGCTTGTCGATACATTCTCTGTTTTGGAAAATGTCGTTCTAGGTGTTGAAGGTGGCTTTATGCTTGCCGGTGGCCTGTCCAAAGCCCGCATTGAACTGGAACGCTTGGAACAAGAATACGCTCTGGATGTAAATGTTGATGCAATCGTAGGCGATTTGCCTGTCGGGCTTAGACAACGTGTCGAAATTTTGAAAGCTTTGTACAGAGGCGCAGAAATTTTAATCTTGGACGAGCCAACTGGCGTCCTCACTCCGCAAGAAGCAGATCATCTTTTTCGCATTCTAGATATCCTGCGGGATCAGGGAAAAACTGTCATTCTAATTACTCACAAATTGCGGGAAATAATGGCAATCACAGATGCAGTTTCAGTTATGCGTCGCGGTGAGATGGTTGCCCATGTCGAAACAGCAAATACAAATAAAGAGCAACTTGCCGAATTGATGGTCGGACGCTCTGTGTTACTACAAGTTGAAAAAGAAGCGGCAACACCAGGCGAGATACTCCTAGAAATTAAAAACCTGAATTATATTGATGCCGATGGTGTTGGCCGCCTTAAAGACGTAAATCTGAATTTAAGAGCAGGTGAAATATTGGGGATAGCCGGTGTGTCAGGTAACGGTCAATCTGAGCTTCTTGAGGTATTGGGCGGTATTCTTACCCCGGCGTCAGGTAGCATTCAGTACAAAGGTAAGGAAATGTTCGGTTCGCCGGATTTCTCGGCCCGAAATTTGAGAAAAATTGGCCTGGGGCACGTTCCGGAAGACCGCCACCGGTCAGGCCTAGTTCTCTCTTTCAGTGCAAATGAATGTACTATTTTGGGGTATCAGGATAACCCAGAATATAATAGTGGTCTGCGTTTAGATCAAAATGCCATGATTAATACCTGCCAAATGCATATCGAAAAGTTCGACGTACGTCCGACCGATCCGCTATTAAAAGCGTCAGGCTTTTCCGGAGGCAATCAACAGAAACTGGTTCTTGCGCGAGAAATGGAACAAAACCCCGATGTACTTCTTGTTGGCCAACCGACACGAGGCGTTGACATTGGTGCCATCGAATTTATTCACAACCAATTGATAAAAATGCGAGATGCGGGAAAAGCCATTCTTGTCGTATCTGTCGAGATTGATGAAGTAATGTCCATTGCCGACCGGATCGCCGTGATGTTTGACGGCCAAATCGTCGATGTGATTGACGCGTGCGATGCCACAGAAACCAAGCTGGGCCTCATGATGGCTGGTATCCGTGATACGGACACCATTGACAAGTCAGCAAGCTGATGGCGGACACAAAAGTGAAATTTGGTACGCCCGCAAAAATCCCCGGATGGATTAATTTTGCCGTTGTACCCATCGTTAATCTGATTGCTGCTTTCCTTATTTCTGGCATTGTTATTGTCATCATTGGTGATGATCCTTTAAAGGCCTTAGAAGTCTTGTTTTATGGTGCATTTGGTTATCCAGAAGCCATTGGATATACTCTTTACTACACAACGAATTTTATTTTCACGGGATTGGCAGTCGCAATCGCCTTCCACTGCGGGTTATTCAATATTGGCGCAGAAGGCCAAGCTATACTAGGGGGCTTGGGCGTCGGTTTAGTTGCCCTTTATTTTGATTGGCTGCCAATCTGGTTGATCATACCAATGGCCATGGTTGCAGCAGCAATTTTTGGGGCTGGATGGGCATATATTCCAGCCTACCTTCAAGCAAAACGAGGCAGCCATATTGTAATCACCACGATCATGTTCAACTTTATTGCGGCAGCCTTGGCGACTTATCTTCTGGTGGAAGTCCTCATAGATCCGACCGGTCAATCGCCAGAAAGCCGAGAGTTTGCGGAAACCACCTGGCTTCCTTTCTTCCACGAATATCTTACTATGCCTAAAACGCCTCTCAACCTCTCTTTCATCTATGCACTGGTTTTGAGCGCTTGCTTTTATTTTTTCGTTTGGCATACACGTTGGGGATACGAAATTCGTGTTGTCGGACAAAATGAGACGGCCGCTAAATATGCGGGCATTTCACCCTCGAAAAATATAATTCTGGCGATGATGCTCTCTGGTGCACTTGCGGGATTCGTTGGCGTAAATGAAATACAAGGTGTCCAACATCGGTTAATCCTAGATTTTACCGGTGGCTATGGTTTCGTCGGTATAGCTGTTGCTCTTATGGGACGTAATCATCCGGTTGGTATATTTTTAGCAGCGTTGTTGTTTGGTGCCTTATACCAAGGTGGATCTGAGCTGGCGTTTGAGATGAGATCCATCAACAAAGAATTGATCGTGGTTATTCAGGGCCTAATCATTTTGTTTTCCGGCGCGTTGGAACATATGTTCAGGCCTAAAATTGAAGCAGTTTATCGCCGTATTGTTGGTCCGCAGATGGTGGAGGCACCGTAAATGGAAAGTTTTCAGCTGACCATATTAATGCTGGATGCAACTGTGAGAGTGGCGACGCCACTTGTCCTCGCGGCATTGGCTGGTATGTTTTCTGAACGTGCAGGTGTGGTCGATATTGGTCTGGAAGGAAAAATGCTCGGCGCTGCGTTTGCCGCAGCAGCGGTTGCAGCGGTTTCAGGCTCGGCGTGGGTGGGAATGGGTGCCGGTATTCTCACTTCCCTTATGCTATCGGCATTGCATGCCTATGCATGTGTTACTCATAAGGGGAATCAGGTGGTCTCTGGTATGGCCATTAATATCGTGGTCGCGGGCCTCGCGCCAACACTTGGCTTTGCCTGGTTCAAAATGGGCGGACAAACACCATCCTTGAATGGCGATGCAAGATTTCGGTCCATCGAACTCCCCTTCACGGAAGCCGCTCAAAATATTCCTATTATCGGCTATATTTATACGGAGCTTATTTCCGGCCATAACATCATAGTGTATATGGCCGCGGCAGCAGTCCCGATCACTGCCTGGATACTATACCGGACGCGGTTCGGTTTGCGAGTTCGCGCTGTCGGTGAAAACCCGCATGCTGTCGACACTGCCGGTATTTCTGTGGATATGATGCGTTACAAGGCCCTCGCAGTAACAGGTATTATGTGCGGGATCGCTGGAACTTATCTTTCAACTGCCCATGGCGCCGGCTTTATTCGAGATATGACAGCCGGTAAAGGGTATCTCGCACTCGCCGCCCTCATTTTTGGCAAATGGAAGCCCGTTCCGACCCTTATTGCCTGTCTATTATTTGCCTTTACCGATGCCGCGCAAGCACGATTGCAAGGTGTTGAATTACCAATTGTTGGCGTTATCCCTGTACAATTCATACAAGCACTCCCATATATATTGACAGTTTTACTCCTCGCCGGATTCGTTGGAAAAGCCCATCCACCCAAAGCCATTGGCGAACCTTATATCAAGGAAAGATAATGACACTTGATCCACATGCCGCCGCCAACTTTGTTAAAAAGGCGGCAGAAGGCTTCGTTCCCCGGGTCGGGATAATTCTCGGTTCAGGCCTTGGCGATCTGGCTGACAAAGTTGAGATTGTCGCTGAACTTGACTATCAAGATATTCCCGATTTTCCGCTATCAACTGTTGAAGGGCATGCCGGTCGGCTGATTTTAGGGCGACTCGGCGGCATGCCGGTTGTGTGTATGCAAGGACGCATTCATTATTATGAAGGCGTCGACCCAAAAGATCTCGCAGTACCTATTCGAATGCTGAAACTACTTGGCATTGAAATTCTGCTTGTTACCAATGCCGCGGGCAGCTTCCGCAAGAAAATAGGACCGGGCAGTTTGATGATGTTAAGTGATCACATCAATTTCACCGGACTAAGTCCCTTGGTTGGTGAAAATGACCCGACCTTCGGTCCTCGTTTTTTCTCGATGGAAGAGGCATATGATCCAACATTGCGGGAGCACTTAACAGCCGTCGCCAAAGAACTTAAAATTGAGCTCCACGAAGGCGTATATCTTCATTATCTTGGTCCAAATTTTGAAACACCCGCTGAAATCAAAGCCTTCAGAAGGCTGGGTGCGGATGCTGTCGGTATGTCAACGACCCCTGAGGTCCTCGTCGCAAGGCATTGCGGATTGCGAGTCGTAGCTATCTCCAACATTACCAACCTGGTTGCTGGTATGAGCAAGACAAAGCTAAGTCACGAGCAAACGTTGGAATGTGCTAAGCTGGCGGCAGGAGACTTAGAAAAGCTCGTGATCGTTTTTCTGGAAACCTTAAAACGTGAATTACTGAAGGCGCATCTGCGGAGTACGGAAAATGGCGACGATTAGCCCTCTAAAAAATCCAACTCACGATCATGACCGCAATTCGGGAACGGCTTTGCAGCTCGATTTACTCGAAGATATCCGGGTTAATCTCAGTGCGGTCGAGCGCCGGGCAAGCACATTAAGCGGTCGACGTAGCGTCAAGAAAGCTCATCAGGCCGCCTGGCTCCTCAAAGCTATTTCCTGCATTGATCTCACTACGTTGAACGGTGACGACACAGCCGGTCGGGTTAAACGCCTATGTGCAAAAGCGCGCCAACCAATCCGCGCAGATATCTTAAATGCGCTTGGTATGGTGGATCGGCACATCACCACAGGTGCCGTTTGTGTCTACCATGGTATGATTGAAACTGCCGTTGAAGCACTCGAAGGATCAGGTATTCCTGTCGCTGCTGTCTCTACCGGATTTCCGGCAGGCCTGAGCCCATTTGCACTAAGGGTTAAGGAAATAGAAGCCTCTGTTGCAGCGGGAGCACAGGAAATCGACATCGTGATAACCCGTGGTCATGTTCTAACTGGAAATTGGCAAGCGCTCTATGACGAAATAAAAACTTTTCGTGCCGCCTGCGGCGATGCACACTTAAAAGCGATCCTCGGAACTGGCGATCTTGTTACTCTTCGAAATGTTGCCAAGGCCAGCTTAATCGCCATGATGGCTGGCGCGGATTTCATCAAAACGTCCACCGGCAAAGAAAGCGTTAATGCAACGTTGCCAGTTACTTTAGTAATGATCCGTATGATCCGGCAATACCAGGAGATGACGGGGCATAAAGTTGGCTATAAGCCTGCCGGTGGTATTAGCGTAGCAAAGGACATATTGAATTATCAGATTATGATGAAAGAAGAGCTTGGTAAGGCTTGGCTACAACCCGACCTGTTTCGCATCGGCGCCTCTAGTTTGCTTGGCGATATAGAACGACAGCTAGAGCATTATGTTACGGGTCGTTACTCCGCCGATTTCCGACATCCCATGTCTTGAAGGACATTCGTTATGAGCATTGCAGAAATTTTTGACACCATGGATTATGGTCACGCACCTGAATCCCGTGATCTTGCAGTTAAGTGGCTGTCAGATCATCGGGAGAAATTTGATCTTTTCATTGACGGTGCTTGGACTAAGCCAATGTCAAAGAAATGGTTTGAGAGCATAAATCCAGCGACTGCACAGAAGCTGAGTAAAATCGCGACTGCAAACGAACAAGATGTCGACAAAGCCGTGAATGCAGCTCGCAATGCACAAAAAAACTGGCAAGCCATCGGTGGACATGCACGGGCTCGACATTTATATGCGCTGGCTCGCGCAATCCAACGAAACGCTCGTTTACTTGCCGTTTTGGAGAGTTTGGATAACGGGAAACCTGTCCGAGAAACCAGAGATATTGATATCCCTCTGGTCGCACGGCACTTTTATCACCATGCTGGCTGGGCGCAGCTGCAGGATCAGGAATTTTCAAACTTTGAACCTATGGGTGTGATTGGCCAGATCATACCGTGGAATTTTCCACTATTAATGTTGGCTTGGAAAATCGCGCCGGCTATTGCTGCGGGAAATACAGTGGTACTGAAACCTGCCGAGTATACTTCTCTGACCGCCTTATGTTTTGCCGAAATTTGCAAAGATGCGGGCCTTCCCGATGGCGTCATCAACATTATCACGGGTGACGGCCAAACCGGTGAATATCTTGTGACACATTCAGATGTAAACAAAATTGCGTTTACCGGATCTACCGAAGTTGGACGTCGCATCAGAAAAGCCACAGCGGGGAGCGGAAAACACCTCACTCTTGAACTTGGCGGAAAGTCACCATTTATCGTTTTTGACGATGCCGATTTGGATAGCGCCGTTGAAGGTGTTGTAGACGCCATTTGGTTCAATCAAGGGCAGGTTTGTTGCGCCGGATCACGGTTACTTCTGCAAGAAGGAATTGCTGATAAAATGATCGCCAAATTGCGGACGCGCATGAAAAATTTGCGCATTGGCGATCCGCTCGACAAATCCATCGATATGGGAGCTATCGTTGCTCCTGTGCAGGTCAAGGCAATCGAAAAACTAGTGAAAATCGGCCTTAAAGAAGGTGCTCAAATGTGGCAGCCGGATATTGATATGCCGAACAAAGGTTCTTTCTATCCGCCAACTTTGTTTACGAACGTACAGCCTGCGGCAACCATTGCCCAAGAAGAGATTTTTGGCCCTGTGATCGTGACTATGACCTTCCGAACTCCCGATGAAGCAGTACAAATTGCCAATAACACACGATATGGGCTGGCAGCATCGGTCTGGAGCGAAAATATTAATCTTGCTCTGGATGTAGCGCCAAAACTAGATTGCGGTGTTGTTTGGGTAAATTCAACCAACCAATTCGACGCAGCTTGCGGATTTGGTGGCAATCGAGAATCTGGCTATGGCCGCGAAGGCGGTTATGAAGGCATGCTGGAGGTTTTAAAACCAACATTCCAAGCAAGTGCTGAACAAAAGAGAAAGAAGCCGCTACCGAAAGCAATCAAACCAAATTCTCTTTCAACTCGGTCGTCGTTGGATCGAACTGCAAAGCTATACATTGGTGGCAAGCAAACCCGACCTGATTCCGGTTACAGCCTTCCGGTATTGTCTGCATCAGGTCAAAAAATAGGTGAAGTTGGTCACGGGAACCGCAAGGATATCCGAAACGCCGTCGAGGCCGCTCGCAAGGGGACCGCTTGGACCAAAGCCAATAGTCATGGGCGTGCACAAGTTCTTTATTATTTGGCCGAAAACCTTGACGCTCGGCGCCAAGAATTTGCAGAACGTCTCCAAACAAGCACTGGCGCTAGTTCAAAGCTTTCCCTCGATGAAGTGGATGCAAGTCTGAGCCGGCTTTTTTCTTATGCGGCCTGGGCCGATAAGTATGAAAGCGCCGTTCATTCACCGCCGATGCGCGGTGTAACGCTAGCAATGAAGGAACCAATCGGAACTATTGGTATCATATGTCCAAACGAAAACCCTTTGCTTGGCCTCATTTCACTAGCGGGGCCCGCGCTTGCCATGGGTAACCGCATCATCTTGATTCCATCGGAACAACACCCACTTACCGCAACAGATCTTTATCAGGTATTCGACACTTCAGATGTTCCGGCAGGTGCCTTTAATATCATCACCGGATATCGAGATGAGCTCGCGCTAACATTAGCCGAACATGATGATGTGAAATCTGTCTGGTATTTTGGATCGAAAGATGGAAGCGCACGCGTAGAAACTGCATCTACTGGCAATATGAAACGGACGTGGGTGAACAACGGTCAAGACCGCGATTGGTTCAATCCAATTCAAGGTGAAGGCAGAGAATTTTTACGTCACGCTACCCAGATCAAAAATATATGGATCCCTTACGGCGAGTGAGACAAAACGGAATATGAACCAACCACAAAAATTTATACCGCAAGAAATCATCCGAAATAAGCGCGATGGTGGCAAGCTGACTGAAGCAGAAATCCAGTTTTTTGTTGACGGCGTAACTGATCATTCTATTTCAGAAGGGCAAATTGCAGCATTTGCCATGGCCGTATTCTTCCAAGGTATGACAATGCAGGAACGGATCTGGCTAACCCGGGCAAAAACCCATTCAGGCCATGTCATGGATTGGTCAGAAGCCGGTCTGGGTCGGCCCGTAGTCGACAAACACTCTACCGGCGGCGTCGGAGACAAAGTCAGCTTGATGCTCGCGCCCATTATAGCCGCGTGCGGCGGCGCGGTACCGATGATCTCCGGCCGAGGCCTTGGACATACGGGCGGTACCCTGGATAAACTGGATAGTGTTCCTGGCTATAATACGTCACCGAGCCCCGAATTATTGATGCAAACCATTAAAGATGTTGGCTGTGCAATTATAGGCCAAACCGAAGATCTGGCACCTGCTGACAAACGATTTTATGCAACTCGCGATGTAACAGCCACTGTTGAATCAATCCCACTTATCACGGCATCAATCTTGTCTAAGAAATTATCCGCAGGGCTCGACGCACTTGTCATGGATGTTAAGTTCGGTTCCGGGGCATTCAAGGATGACTATGACGAAGCAATGGAATTGGCGCGCAGTATTGTTGCAGTCGCGAATGGTTACGGCATGCCCACAACAGCGCTCCTCACTGATATGAATGAGGTTCTCGGTAAAACAGCTGGAAATGCCATTGAAGTACGAGAAACCATCGATTTCTTGATGGGTAAAAACGTTGATTCCAGATTGTCAGAAGTCGTCGCCGCGTTATGTTCTGAAATGCTCGTTTTGACGGGCCTTGTGGATGAAATCTCGGCCCCTCACGCGGTAACCGGCGCCCTTTCAAGCGGTGCCGCCGCCGCCAAATTTGCGGAAATGATTACGGCCCTTGGTGGACCGCCCGACCTCATGACCAACATGGATCAATATCTACCGCTTGCCCCAATCCGCCGGCATGTCATTGCACCAAAGCGTGGCTATTTAGCCAAATTAAACGTTCGCGAGTTTGGTGTCGCCATAATTGATTTGGGCGGTGGACGGCTTCGTGCATCTGACAAAATTGATCACAGCGTTGGGTTGGGCGATATCGCAGGTCTCGGCACAAAACTAGGGCCCAGAAAACCAATCGCGACAATATACGCTCAAAATGACGCCGATGCAGATAAAGCTGAAAAGCGCCTTCTGGCAGCAATAACAATCTCTGATGACGTGCCTGTTTCTTCCCCGGCCATTCGGGCTCGGCTAACGAAGGAGGATTTATGACGCGTGCAATTATAATTGTTCTGGATAGTTTCGGGCTAGGAGCAGCGCGGGACGCCGAGCTTTTTGGGGATGTCGGCGCCGATACCTTCGGACATATCATTGACGCAGCCATTAACAACAGGGCAGACGCCCCATATCGAAAAGGTGAACTCAGTCTTCCAAATCTAGAACGACTCGGGTTATTTGCCGCCCATGATACATATCATGGAAAGACCCCGAAAAGCCGCGAATTTGCGGGCCTATACGGTGTTGCGAATGAAAAAAGCAAAGGAAAAGATACACCTTCGGGCCACTGGGAAATGGCAGGTGTGCCGGTTTTATTTGACTGGGGATATTTTCCCAAGACCGTTCCCTGTTTTCCGGAACACCTGACAGAATCCTTAATTGAACAAGGCAATATTCCAGGGGTGCTTGGAAATTGTCATGCTTCGGGCACCGAAATCATCGAGCGCCTCGGCTCTAAGCATCTAAAAAGTGGAAAGCCGATTGTGTATACTTCCGCCGACAGTGTATTTCAGATAGCCGCTCATGAAGATCAGTTTGGCCTACAACGTCTGTATGATTTATGTGACTTAGCTCGAAAACTTGTGGATGAATATGAAATTGGGCGTGTAATTGCGCGCCCTTTTACCGGTACTCCGGGTACCTTTACACGAACAGCAAACCGCCGGGATCTCGCAGTTCCTCCGCCAGAACTGACGTTGCTTGATCATCTGACAACCAATAAGCGGCAAGTAATTTCTATTGGTAAGATTGGTGATATTTTTGCCCATCACGGGACCGGAGAGATAATCAAAGCTGCTGGAAATATGGCACTCGTCGATGCAACTCTTGAGGCTCTCGACAAGGCAGACTCCGGTAGTTTGGTTTTCACTAATCTCGTAGATTTCGATCAATCATTCGGGCATCGTAGAGATGTGCCCGGCTATGCGCATGCGTTAGAAGAATTCGATGCCCGGCTGCCAGAGATAGAAGCAAAATTACGCCCTGGCGATCTAGTTGTGCTCACGGCCGATCATGGGTGTGATCCGACCTGGCCCGGCTCAGATCATACTCGTGAAGTAGTTCCCATTATTGCCTTCGGCCCAAATGTCACTGGCCGTTCCATCGGTGAGCGCGAAACCTTTGCCGATATCGGACAAAGTATCGCGCGCCACTTATCCATTCCTCCATTATCCAACGGTATTTCGTTTCTGGAGCAATAATGGTCAAAAAAGCCGAATTGCATGTCCATCTCGAAGGAACGGCAACACCCGCACTTGTAAAAAAATTGGCGGAGAAGAATGGTGCGGACCTGGACCCGACGACATTCAAGTCCGATGGAGAATTTTCTTGGACGACCTTCTGGGAATTCCTGGATTGCTACGATAAGGCTGCGGCAGCAATTAGATCCAAAGATGATTACCGCCTCGTTACCTATGACTATCTGGCCCGTTGTGCTCGGGAAGACGTTATATATGTTGAGATGTTTTCCTCTCCTGACCATGCAGCGGAAGCCGGTATGAGCTACAGCGATCACCTAGAGGGTATTGCCGCTGGTATTGACGACGCTTATCGAGATTTTGGTATCGTTGGCCGTATCATAGTGACCTGTGTCCGGCATCTGGGCCCAGAGAAAGCACTTAGGGTGGCGACCGCTTTTGTCAATAATCCTCATCCCTTTGTCGTTGGTTTTGGTATGGGCGGGGATGAGACACAGTTTCACCCCAAAGACTTTACCGCTGCGTTTAACCTCGCTCAACGAGCGGGATATCAAACAACGAACCACGCGGGCGAATTCGGTGGGCCCGAAAGCATTCGGGCTTCATTAGATCACTTGCCAATAACGCGGATCGGCCATGGCGTGCGTGCAATAGAAGATGGTGAGCTTCTCGAAGAGATTGCAGATCGGCGAATTCCGCTAGAACTCTGTCCAGGCAGTAATGTTTCAACTGGACTATATGGAGACCGTAAATTGCACCCTTTTGGGAAAATTATGGAGGCAGGATGTGTCGTCACTCTAAGCTCTGACGATCCACCTTTTTTCGCGACTTCTGTCGGATATGAATATGAACAGGCCGCGATAAACTATGATCTAGGTACAAAAGCGCTCGAGGATATTACGCGAAATGCTGTTCATGCAGCCTTTTGTGATGACGATTTGAAAGAGCGCCTTTTAGCGTCGATTTGACACACAGCGTCAATTTTTCTTCTTTGCCGCCGCTGGATTTTCTTCGATTGTTATTTTTATATTTTTTGGATTTGATTTATTAAAACGGTCAAGAACTTCTTCGGTAATATCCATTGCGTGGTCAAAAAAGACGGTTTTTTCTCGATCAATTCCGACATTTACACCTTTTTCTTTACTGACGGCTGCAGCTTGCGCAATTATTAAGCCACGTAATCGTTGGCGTACACGCTGAATAACTTGGTTGAACTTCCCGCGCAGAACCTGAGATTCACGTTGTAGGTTTTGATGGGTGATGTTCAGTTTTTCCAGCTTCTTTTTATACGCATCCGGTGAAATAATCGCACGCTGTTTGTCGAGCTGCTCTTTCTCTTTTTTGAGGCTCGCACTTCTCTTTTTTAAATCTTCATCTACCTTTTTAAGTTTTTCTTCGATTTCCGCTTCTGCGGCCTTTGTTGGTTTGGAAACCTTCAAGATGTAACTAATATCGACAACTGCAATTATCGCTTCCGGCAACTTCTTTTCTTCAGCAGCGACAGCAATACCAGTGTTCTCCATATGAACGGAAAAAACGATAGCGAAGGCACAAAAACCAAGGATCGTATTTCGAAATTTATTGACCAAAATTCGTTCTCTCATAGAAGGTAAGTTACGGAATATCATTAGTGTATTTGGCATCAAACTAGCAAATAGATATCCATTTTAACAGCTATTTCAATAGAAACCTGAAAGATCGCCGTCCCAAGTGAGGCAGAGCTTAGCTCCACCCCAATTTTCGACGTTCAACTCAAAATAAAACCCGCACGTGGGAAATGAATTATTACATCTCCAACAATGTCATTCGTATGACGGATAGCGACTTCCTGAGAAGTTAACGTAATCAGCGTTCCCGTAACGGGAATCCGCCCTGAATCATTAGGCGTTACCGTTACTTGCCCGCCTTTGCTGTGCCCTTCAACACTGACAATTTCTCCAGTATAATCAGAAACATCTTCCGAATTCGCAATTTCCAGCGCTTCCTTGGAGGTCATATCGGACTGGCTACCATGTCCGAAGGCCGCAATGCGACCCATCCAAGCGTTCAACTTCGGAAATTTGGCGATTACAGCTTTAGCTTCTGGAACGCGACCAGCGAACCAAAGACAATAATACATATTGAAATCAACCAGACTCGCGACATCACCAAGAAAATAGGAACGTCCGTCTTCAAGGCCTTGCTCAGCCCAATCCAACATCGAAGAGAATTGTTGAAAGGAATACGGCAAACCGGCCTTCATTTTTTCAATATTAATATTTCCACCAGAAAGCTCGGCCCGGTCTTTTATGAATTCATCCGGCATCTGGTCACCAAAGCTGCCAAAGACGATCGCAACACAAATTCCAAACAATGCTTTGTCGGTAAAAAAACTGGTTCCCCAGCCTAAATAATCACTTCCATTTGGGAAAAGGCTAGGTGTCGGTAACCGCGCTTCGATTTCTCGAATGATTATTTGCGTATCACAATAAATATGTGCACCAACTTGCATAACGGGCGTTTTACGATATCCACCTGTAAGTGGCATAATGTCTGGTTTTGGCATCATTCTCGGGATTTGCACAGATTTCCATTCTGCTCCCTTAAAGCCGAAAATGGACCGGATTTTTTCGCCGAAAGGAGAGGGATCGTAATGGTGAAATATAATGTCAGACAACAGGTTATTCCTTTTTAGGTATGGAGCGCCCCATACGTTTTATTTTTTCTGCGCACCGGTCCAGTAGTCTATATATTCGTCCATAGACTCAGTCGGTAAAACGGGCTTTTTGCTCGCAGTACCCAAATACAGGAAACCTACGATTTGATCCTTGCCAGTTGCGCCCAGTGAGACCCTGACATGCTCATCAAAACACGGAGCCCCGCTCCGCCAAATACCAGCATAGCCCAGAGCGTGAGCCGCTATCATTATATTTTGGGTCGCCGCCCCTGCAGATAGAATCTGTTCAACATTGGGAACTTTTGGATGTTCTTTAATTTTTGCGATGACGACTATTATTAGCGGTGCCCTAAGCGGCTTTCCACGCGTCTTCTCCAGCATTGCATCGGTTGCTTTTGGATCTCGGATTTTAAGAGCTTCAACCATGACATCACCCAAAGCTTCTCGGGCATCGTTTTTAACAATTAGAAACTTCCACGGGCGCAATCGACAATGATCCGGCGCGCGCACGGCTGCTTGTAACAGAATTTGAATTTCTTTTTGCGAAGGTGCGGGGAATTCCAGCATTGCTGACGATTTTCGGGATAATAAAGCATCAATTGCTTCCATATCTTTAAATTCCTCTTCCGTCCGTCGGCTGCTTCAAAATCGTTCCGTGCTGTACATATCAGAGATTTGGCAGCCCTTGCAAAATTATTTGTGATTTAAGGCGACAAATACAACTAGCAAGTTGTCAACTAACTGTGCAATTCTTATGTTTAAGGTGTCATGAAATTTATTTGGACGCGTACTGAAATAAAAGATCTATTGTCTCAAATCAATTCCTACTGAGGCACAAACGGTAAAGTATAAAAGAAGAATGAGTAAAATTAGGAAGAATCCATGTCTATCAAAACTATCTTGCTCCATCTAAACAATGATCCGCAATTGGAATCTCGGATAGAAACGGCGCTTAATCTGGCGGCGCTTCATGGCGCCCATATCAAGGCGCTCTACACAATTGCACAAGTTACCGTGCCGACATCCTTCATGGGCTATGTTCCCCCGGAATTTATCGAACAATCAAAAGTAGCTGAAGAAAAGCAGGCTGCAGAGGCCAAGGCGAAGCTTGAAAAATTGTCAGGTGCTGTCGGACAGGAAATCGAGATAGTCGTCGAAGAAGGATATGCGCCGGACTTGATCAACGAGCATGCTGTTGCAGTAGATTTGGTTATCGTTGGGCAGGGAGACCCAGATGCCGATAACAACATGCAAAGCCAATATATCGCTGACGAGCTCGTCGTGAGTTCTCCCCGCCCAGTCCTCGTAATTCCTTATGCGGGTGAATACAAGAAATTTGGAAAACATGTGTTGGTCGCATGGAATAATTCTCGTGAAGCTTCACGCGCTCTTCATGAAGCGCTTCCCTTTCTTACCGTTGCAACCAAAGTCACACTTCTCAGTGTGAATGCCGATGAAGATGAAAGCTATGCAACAGATCACGTCATAGCGCATCTTAAGCGACACGGCGTTGAAGCAGCCTTCAAGGCTGGTGTCTGGCCTGATATTAAAGTCGGTGACGCGCTTTTGGATGCGCTGGTTGATTATAGTGCCGATATGCTTGTAATGGGCGCCTATGGACATAGCCGCCTTCGCGAAATGATTTTGGGCGGAGCAACCGAGAATACGTTAGCACATATGACAGCTCCGGTTTTGTTCGCACACTAAGCTGTCAGAGGTTTGGGCTGACTTAGGGAATAATTGATGCTTTGTCCGTTATTTGCCATTCACCTTGTGGAAGGTTTTTCAAACAAAGGTTTCCGACACGTTGCCTGATAAGGCGCAATGTTGGAAGTCCGACGGCGGCTGTCATGCGGCGAACTTGTCTGTTTTTGCCTTCTGTCAGCGTAATTTTTATCCAAGTCGTGGGTATGTTTTTTCTCATTCTAATGGCGGGTTCACGGGGGGTGAATTCCGGCTGGGGCGACAATCGGGTAACACGGCAAGGTTTGGTCTTATAATTTTTAATTAGTACACCATTTGCTAATGTATCCAATGTTTTTTCGTCCGGATTTCCTTCAATTTGGGCCCAATAAACTCTTTCATGTGCATTTTCAGGATCAAGTAAATCTTTGATAAAAGGCCCATCGTCGCTCAAGATCAGAAGGCCTTCGCTATCCTTGTCAAGCCGTCCCGCCGCATATACGTTTTTAGGCAAACCGTAGTCCGCCAACGTTTTTTGCTCTTCTTCGCCTGTAAACTGACTGAGAACACCATAGGGTTTATGAAAAGCAATATAATTTGGCATTTATTTATTCGTAGCCTGTTTAAAAGCAATCCTTTTGCGTCGATTGCAAAAGGATGCAGGTTATCAAATGATCACATAATGTCAGGCAAAATTTTTAGCTCTTAGAATTTAATTCTGACATATTTCTCTATTACAGGAATGTATAGAGGATTCACGATAATTTAGCTCTCAAGTTATCGAAATTTTAGGTAATTCACGTCATGTTGTAATGCGATTTAACATAGCGACAACATCGTTATTGATAAAATTCTAGGATATGCGGTTTAAATGGTCCAAAAATCTAGTGCAATTGTCCGATTTATCGGAAAACGAGAGGAAGATGCGCAGCAACTAAGCTGGCTCCTCTCCAATACCGCACATCCGCATTTTTCGCTTGAGCATATTAATGATTTGCAAGAATTTCTGAATAAGGGAAGCAGCCGAGAGGGCGACGTTATTCTGTTGGACGTAACGCAAGACGCTGAATGCCAGTTTGAGATGATGACAGTTCTTCATCAAAAAATGACAAATTCACCAATAGTCGTACTTACCGGTGATGATGAGGAAATTGGCCGCGAAGCAATTCGCCGAGGAGCCCAAGATTACCTGGTCAAAGCCCAACTTACAACAGACAGCATGTCCCGCAGCCTACACAATGCGGTTCAGAGACATGAAATTCACCGACGGGATGCGCAAGCCGCGCCACTACTAGATTCTGCCACCGCAGTTCTCAACCGCTTACCCATAGGGGTGATATTAGTGACGGCGGATTCCAAAATTTTATTTTTCAACGGCAAAGCTAAATCGTATTTAGAGAAAGCCGACGGTCTTGTAGTCGGGCCAGACCGTATTTGTCGCGCCACACTTCCAGGCGAAAATAAAGCGTTATCCAAACTGCTTTCAGAAACTCTATCACCTTCAACTGAAAATAAATCGGAAGCTGAATTCGCTATTTCGTTAACTCGCATGGAAAATGATTCACCTCTGAATATTATGGTTGCGCCGATTGGAACCGGTGTAGCGGGTAAAGGGGCTGTCTTATTCGTTTCTGACCCTGCTGAACCAGTCGAGCTATCCGTGGAGTCTATTTGCGGCCTTTATGGACTTACACCTGCAGAAGGTCGTCTGGCTCTCGGTCTCACTAACGGTCACACATTGGACGATCTAGCGGTGAAATGGGGCGTCAGTATGCACACGGTTAGATCTCAGTTGCGGCAAGTTTTCCGTAAAACAGATACGAGTCGTCAAAGTGAAGTCGTAAAACTTATACTTACAGGCCCGGCAGCATTGCAGGCTTCTTCCGTCCTCTAGCGATCGTTATTTCACTTTTTGTCCTCGTCCGTGCTTGGTTTGTCCGCAAAATATTGCCATTCTTCCCGGCCACCGCGGTTCTCAAGATAGTTTATTAGAGCGCTGACAGTTTTCCGATCGAACCGGGTATCCGCATCCTCCAACAGTTGTCGAACAGCTGCGCTAAAACCCAAAGCACTTCTATATGCGCGTGGGCTCACCATACCGACAAAGGCATTTGCGACAGCAATTATCCGCGCTGCTTCGCCAATTTCCTCTCCCTGCAATCCTCGTGGTTGACCAGAACCGTCCCAATTCTCTTGAAGTTGCCTCAAGGTCGCAGCAACGGGCAAATCGAAATCAACTTCTTCCAGTAAATCTGCACTAGCGACAAGACTATTGCGAATGACATCCATTTCCTTAGCGGACAAATTTTTGGTCTTTGTTAAAAGATCTGGCGGTACAAGGATCTTTCCGATGTTCATAAGATTGCCGGTAATATCGACCGTACGAACTGTCTCCTCTGACGTTTTCATTTCTCCAGCTACTGCTACCGCTACCTTAGCCACACGGCGGGACTGATCCGCCGAAAAAGGATCACGTCGATCTACAAATGCGACCAACGTCGAAACGAGACTACGTAGAACAGTTTCACGCCTTTCACGTTCGGTAACAACATCCGTTATATCTTGAAAAACGGTTAAGACTTCTTTGCTGGCTCGAGAAGATCGCAAGGGAATGAAATCAGACTTAATGATCTTTTTGGAATCACCTTCATCAAGACGTGTAATCGTAGAACGCGGCTGAAAATCACCACGGACCAAATCAGTCATTTCAACAATTTCCTTCGCATGAACCGGCCCGAGAACACTGGCTATTTTTTTACCAATCATTTCTTCTTGAGATATTTCGGCTTCATCCGACGCAACGCGATTGGCAAAGGTGTATTTATCCTCTGCATCAAACACGACAATAGTCGTAGGCTGTTGATCGGTAACGATCTTAAGAAACTCGCTTCTTTCCTTTAAATGTTCTGCTGTTCCTTTATATCTGGAAGCAAGCTCCGATGCGCGAATTGACGTGCCGTGACGCCAAACGGCAATAACCGTCACCGCAACCCCAACAATGAGCAGGATAAAAATCCCAAGCATTGTCGACAGTCGTTCTTCCGTTTCCGACAATGCTTCACGAACCGCAATGGTTCTTACAAGGAACCAGGGCGCGCCAGATAAGGCACGGCCGGTAACCAGCACCTTATTTCCTAAATAATCATTAGCAACTGTAAAGTCACCGGGATACTCAACGGCAAACGCAGCCGCAAGTGTATTTTTTATGCTCAGCTTTCTCCCAAGTGCTCTTGTTCCATCTGCCAGCGGAGAAATGTATTGAACCAGATTTCCTTCGCGACGGACCAGATAAGTCTCCGCGGTTTGCATTGTGTCCCCTGGCTGGACCAATAAAGGATATAGTGAAGGATTGACCGTACGAACGCCAACAACAAAACCAATAACTTCCTGACTAGATCCATCGCCTTGTACAGCAAATACTGGCCACACATACCCCATTGTCGGATCCCCGCCAATTCCTTGGTACAGGTCAATAAGCGCCGGCTGACCGTTTCCTGCTTCAGCCATTGCGGCACGAATATTCGGATTGAGTGGCGGCATATTGCCGCTAGAAACTAACAAGCTGCCGGTATTATCTGTAAGCGCGATACCCGCCCGGCCTGGACGTGATACGTTGGCTCTTATCTCGGGCTCTTCGGGTTCCCAAAATCCACTGATGACTGCCTGATTATTTAGAAGGTTAATGAGATACCCAGCTTCGGGAACATCGGATATTGCATTTCCATTTTCGTTCGTTTCAATCACTAACTGGGTCAAATAAACCTGTAGAGACGCATTATTCGCTAACGTACCAATCGCTTGTTTCTGTTCGCGCAACCATTCTTCGACACTTGCCGCACGGCTCTCCGCCACAATGCCTAATCTGATTTCCCAATTCTGAAGGTCGCGACCTCGTTGTTCTTCTATGAATTTGAAAGTGCCCCAAATACCAGCAACGACAACCGCTAAAAGCAAGACCATACCAATTGCTACAGAAGTATATGCCTTGTTTTTTCCGCTATGTTCGATGTCGAATTCTGACATTCCAGACCTCTATGAAAATACTATTGCGAACAGAATGCCGCGAAACTCTTTAAGATAGGTAAATTTTTATACAGTTTTGGGTAGCCCGTAATATTTAACTTGAAGCCAATTTCATACAATTTTTTAGTGTTTGTTAAGAGTTTATTGTCCATAATATAAAAATATTTTGGCCAGCATATTGCGCGCGCTACATTGAAAGACCAAGTTCAAAAGTAATGACCGGATTGTTATTAAAACTTAGAGTGTCCATTTTGGCACTTGTCCTTGGTGGTGCTTTACTTATTAGCCCACTTGCGACGAATGCAGAAGCTGTTGGATTGTTTGATTATCGAGCAACACCTTACGAAGGCTTAAAACCTTTTCCCAAATGGCGGCACGTTCTGGAATCCTATAAAGACGAGCCTGGAGATTGCCAATCCGGAAAATACAATAGATGCGCCCATCAAAAATGGCTGGCGTTGATTGAAGATTGGCGAGAGCTATCGAAAGAGGAGCAGCTTAATCGTGTAAATCGGCATATGAACCTATTTCGATACATTTTGGATCCGGTCAATTGGGGTGTTCGCGATTACTGGGAGACCCCAAAAGAGTTTTTTGCTCGTTTTGGAGATTGTGAAGACTATGCCATCGTAAAGTATTTTACGCTTCGAGCTTTGGGGTGGTCAGCAGACGATATGAAAATTGTTGTTCTGCAAGACATGAATCTTGGTATTGCCCACGCCATTCTTGTCGTCGAATTTAATGGTGAAAATCTTGTGCTAGACAATCAAATTGGTCAGGTTATAAACGCCAACCGAATCAAGCATTATCGTCCCATCTACTCCGTCAACGAAATTGGCTGGTGGCGTCACAAAGAACCATAATCGATGACAACTTATCCCTTAGGGAGCTGTTTCTTGCGATTCAAAAAGATTTAACCCTTACTTCCTGGCAAAGCTTCTTCAGGCAAGATAACGCCCAATGTTGTGTTCAATCGACCCATTGTTGCCAGCAGCCGATATTTGGAAAACAGAACCGAATATTCCACTGTTACTAAAGAAGTACGCGAGTTAAATAATTCATTGTCTGCATCAAGCAAATCGAGCAAATCCCGTTGACCGATTTGAAATTCCTGAGCGTAAGTAGACGCGACTTGTCCGTTTGCAACTACTTCTTGCGATAGCACTGTCGCTCGCGCTTGAGAACGCGCCATGGTACTCCAACTTCGGCGAACTTCTTCTTCAACCAGACGGTCAAATCTTAGTTTCCGTTGCTCAGACTCGGATTTTCTGGCAATCGCTTCTTTTTCCCGGCCGACATCAATACCACCGCGATACAAATTATAATTCAGGCGAACCATCGCCGAAAAATCGTCATTGTGACCTTCAATCCCGTCAATATTGTGATCGGCCGATCCCCCGACCTCAAGATTTACAGTTGGGTAGAAGTTTGAATTAGCCGCATCAATTTCTGCTTCAGAGGTTTTGACGTCTGATTCTGCAAATTTAATATCTGGGTTACTATCGAGAGCAATCGCAACGATATCATCTATATTGACAGGCAACGTTCCGTCGCTAAATTCTGGCAATTCCAAGTTAATCGGATTAATCCCGACAACCCGTAAATAGGAAATCTCAGAATCATCAAGTGCACGCAACGTTTCTACAAGCGTATCCTGGGCTGCGGCTAAGCGTGCCTGTGCTTGTTGATCATCACCTATTCCACTTTGCCCGGCTTTCACCCTGTCTTGAATCTCGGCCAGTGTCTGACGATGCTTTTCAACATTGTCTGTTGCCAGATTCACGATTTCAAGGCTACGTAAAGTGTCCAAATAAGAACGAATGGCATCGAGAGCAATCGCTTCAGCGCGTTCTTTTACCCGATAAGCAGCACTATCAACACGGTTTTCCTGCCGATCAACCTCAGCTGCCCGAAACCCACCATCAATTAAAGTTTGTGATAATATTAGACTGGATTCAGTCCTGACAAGCTCTTCGTTGTCGATTGTAACTGTGTCAGTCCATTCCCAACCGGCGCCCGCTGCTAAATCCAATGACGGAAGATAAAGGCCTTCAGCCTGACGTAATTCCTGATCGACAGCCCGACGGTTCGCCGAGGCCTCAGCGATTTCAGGGTATGTAGCGACCGTCATCTGCACTGCCTCTTTAAGCGTCTCAGACTGCGCGGCACCAGTAACCACAAAGCTCCCAAATACGGCTGTCAGAACACTAGCGGAAATCACACGCCTCGTTCTTGCTGCCCTACTTTTGAACGTCATTCCCCTCTCCCAACTAATAAATATCTGTTTTAGCCTGTAAAAACCGGACCTTGGTTTTCAATAAATCTTCCAGATCCGCCCTGCATAATCCGAAATAAAATATCAATTTTCCTAAATCTTCCACAATTTTGCGGCAAGATAGGGCGACAATCAACTCTATACGTACAAGCCTTATCTTAAAAAATCACCCTTGATGCCAGCTGTGGCGGAAATAACACAATAAAAAGCCAGACGCCTGCTTTAATCATAACATGGTAATTAATAACCCGCATGAGCTGAGCTTGAAGCTAGAGCTGAAAGACTAGTTTCAGCCAAAAGAATCAGTTATGGTTAATTTTTATTGAAAATTAGGCGAAAACACGTCACTTTGTGCCGAGTCGGAAGCTGAAATTTCGAACTCCTAACATTATGTTTTTTAACTGTAAAACAGCTTTTGAAAACATTAAACAAGACGGCAAAAAGAAACAATAAATTAACTGGTTTTTCACTAATTTGGTGTTGAATTAGTTAATGAAAATTGTGACATGTGTAGCAGAATTGAAAAATGGGGCGAAAAGCTATTTTTCCCGATGCCATCAAATGGTCCGATTGTCGACCTAATTAAGCACATAGCATTGACGTGCGGATGAACTAGAAAATTGATGTTAATTCTCTTGAATTCTTTGGCGATAAAGGCGAATAGCCTGAATTGGAATAACGGGCATGACGGACAACAAGGATAGCTCTGTGACAGACAAAACCACCCCTGGGCACATAGGCATAAAAACTGCTCAAGAACTGTTTGCACCAAAAGACGGAGAGCAAAAACACGTCGACCCAACTTTTATTACGCCGAACACAGATAGTCTTTCAAATTCGCAAGAAGAAATCAATGACGCGAAGACGAAGGAGAATTGGAAGATAAACCTCTCAGAAGTCAGCCGGGCGGACCAGGATTCTTTACTTGGTTGCTTGACTGCTCTGACAAAAATTTTTGATGATCCTCGAACCGCAGATTCATTGATTTATGGTCTCCCACTCGAAGACAATAAACTAACACCGCAACTTTTCGTTCGCGCCGCGCAGCGCGCCGGTATCAGTGCCCGTATTTCTAACCGCAGCCTAAAGAAAATACCCGATGTCGTCTTACCGTCAATCGTGCTTTTATCCGATCGTCGCGCTTGTATTTTACTTTCGCGCAAAAACGGAATGGCTGATGTTATTTTTCCCGATACCGGCGAAGGAAGCCAATCCATTGCTTTGGAAGAATTGGAAGCGATGTATGCCGGTTATGCAATTTTGGTCAGGCCCGCTTTCAAATATCGCGTGGATAAGGATGAAAATCTTACTCCGAGGAAAGGTTCCTGGTTTTGGGGCACTATGTGGCAATTTTGGCCAACATACCTCCAAGTCGTTATTGCGGCCTTTCTGATCAACAGCTTTGCCATCGCAAGCCCTCTTTTTATCATGAATGTTTATGATCGGGTGGTGCCTAATAAAGCCATTGAAACCCTGTGGGTACTGGCCATCGGTGTGATCATCGTAATCGCCTTTGATCTACTGTTAAAATCCCTACGCTCTTATTTCGTCGACAATGCTGGGAAACGCGCCGACGTTTTACTGTCGAGCCGTATCTTCGAGCAAGTTCTCAACATTCAAGTTAAAGCGCGCCCCGCTTCCGCCGGCGCGTTCGCAAATCACCTGCGTGAGTTCGAAACCTTGCGGGACTTCTTTACATCGGTAACGGTGACGGCCCTTGTCGATCTGCCATTTCTTGGCATATTTCTCTTTATCATTTATCTGATTGGCGGTTCCGTTGCCATTATTCCGGCGATGGCAATCCCGATAGTTTTACTCATTGGTCTGTTTCTGCAATGGCCTATGCGACATGCCGTGGCAAAATCAGCGGAAGAAGCCTCAATGAAGCACGGGGTAATCATTGAAACCATCTCTGCTCTCGACACTGTAAAAAGTATGGGTGTTGAAGGCCACATGCAAAAAGAATGGGAACGGTTTGTCGGCAAGACAGCGCAAACGAGTGTCGCAGCCCGTTTTTTCGCTGGTTTGGGAATTAATCTTTCTGCCGCAGCCATGCAGTTGGTGACCGTAGGCGTCGTTGTTTACGGTGTAATATTGATGAGTGAGCCAAATTCGGCGATGACAGTCGGCGCATTGATTGCTTGTACTATACTGACGGGTCGGACAATGGCTCCTTTGGGGCAAATTGCTGGCTTACTGACCAGATTGAACCAAGCTATGGTAGCATTGAAAGGCTTAAACACGATAATGGCTCTTCCTGTCGAGAGAGGCGCAGGAAAAAGGCATCTTAGCCGACCCAATATACAGGGAGATATTGAATTCCAGAATGTCACCTTTAAATACCCGGATACAGACCTTCCCGCTTTGAGCGATGTTTCTTTCAAGATCAAAGCAGGTGAAAAGGTTGGCATTATCGGTCCTGTCGGTTCTGGTAAAACCACAATTTCCCGTCTTCTCATCAACCTTTACGAACCAAACGAAGGAGCGGTTTTAATTGACGGTACAGATATTCGCCAAATCGACCCCTCGGACATTCGCCGCAGTATCGGCACAGTCATGCAAGACATAACCCTTTTCCAGGCGACCGTAAGACAGAATATCACCATGGGACATCCTCAAGCGGATGACGAGATGATTTTAAAAGCCTCGAAACTCGCCGGCGTGCATGATTTTATTAGCCGGCACCCGCATGGATATGATCTGCATGTTGGGGAAAAAGGAGCAACCATGTCAGGAGGTCAACGGCAAAGCATTGGTCTCGCACGAGCGTTATTGCCTAATCCGCCAATACTGATGCTTGATGAACCGACAAGCGCGATGGATTTGAATTCGGAGCGCCGTTTTATCAGTCGATTAGAAGATTTCGTGGCGGATAAAACACTTCTATTAGTAACGCATCGGACTTCCCTCTTCTCTCTCGTCGATCGGATTATCGTGTTAGGAAATGGAAAAATTGCCGCTGATGGCCCAAGGGACGAAATATTGAAAATTGGACAGCAAGCAAACCGCAAGGCGCAAACCGTCAAAGCGACGACGGTACAGGTATCTAGGAAAAAGGATATCTAATGTCAGGAAAACTAAAATGGAACGATTCAGATTTCGCATCGGACGTTGTGGCTGCAAAAATTCAGGGTCCTAATCCGAGATCGTTTCTTTTGCTAATGGGTATAGTGGCATTTTTTATCGCGGCCTATATCTGGGCTGATCGCGCTGTCCTTGACGAAGTGACCCGAGGAGATGGCAAAGTAATCCCGTCGAGCAAAGTTCAAGTTATTCAGAATCTTGAGGGTGGTATTCTCGAAGAACTTCTCGTTGGTGAAGGCGATATTGTCGAGAAGGGGCAAATTCTGCTGCGCATTGATGACACTGGTTACTCATCCCGTGCCGGTGAGATTGAATCTAACTATCTCAACTTAATGGGCAAGATTTCTCGTCTCGAAGCGGAAGCATCCGGGTCTGGTGTAACCTTTCCCCCCGAACTTTTGGCGGAGCGACAAGATATATCCGTCAGCGAGCAAAACCTTTTCAATGCCCGCCAATCCGAACTTCAATCTCAGATTACAATTCTGCGCCAACAAGCCCAGCAGCGCAATCAAGAAATCCAAGAAATCAACGGGCGTCTCAAGCAATTGCGATCGACACTTGCGCTTGCAAATGAAGAAAAGGCAATTACCGAACCGCTAGTAAAGAAAGGAATTGTTCCAAAAGTACAATTTCTACAATTGAAACGCGAAATAAATGAGCTCCAAGGTCAAATTTCTGCGTCAAAACTAGCACTTCCAAGGGTTGATGGCGCCTTAAAAGAAGCCAATCAGCGAATAGAGGAAAAAATCCTTACCTTTCGGAGCAAAGCATCTCATGAGCTTGGTGTCGTTCGAGCTGAATATGAGGCCGCCCGCCAAGCTATTTTAGGTGTTGCAGATCGTGTCGCCAGAACGGATGTACGATCACCGGTCAACGGCGAAGTCAAAGAACTAAAAATTCAAACAATTGGCGGTGTCGTGAGACCTGGCCAGGACATTATCGAAATTGTTCCTATTGATGACTCGTTACTTGTAGAAGCCCGTATACGACCAGCTGACATTGCCTTTTTAAGGCCGGGTCAGGAAGCGACCGTTAAAATCACGGCTTATGATTTTTCGATTTATGGTGGATTGCCTGCGAAGCTTGAGCGCATTAGTGCTGATACAATTGTCGATGAACAATCAGGAGAGAGTTTTTATCAGATTATTGTACGGACAGATCAGAATTATCTCCAACGCGGGGAAAACACCTATCCAATAATACCGGGTATGGTGGCCTCGGTCGATACTTTGACCGGCCATAAAACTGTTTTAGACTATATATTAAAACCAATTTTAAAAACCCGAGACTCTGCATTGAGAGAACGCTGATGCAGAGGCTATCCAAAGTTTCTGGCATATCTTTGTTGGCTCTATCGGCCTTCCTTTTGCTTGCGCCAACGAAAACGGCAGATGCTGATGTTAAGGTAAATGGGCTGTTCGGAACTGTTGAAATTATCTCCGATAACCTCAATGCTTTGCCTCAGTGGAAACGCGTTATAGAGAGTTTCGAAGAAATCGCTATTGAAGCAAAAAAATGCGACTTAAAAATTGAGGACTGCCAATCACAGCAAATGACCCTTTGGCGGGCGAAAATCAGCGAACTACGGACATCAGGTAAGCGTAACCAAGTTCAGCAAATTAATCGTTTTTTGAATGGTTGGCGAAAACGCACCGATACGGAAAATTATGCGGTAAGCGACTATTGGGCCACACCTCTTGAATTTATGGAAAATGGTGGTGATTCAGAAGATTTTGCTATCATGAAATATATCAGCCTTAAGGAATTAGGCATTCCGCCAGCTGACATGCGAGTTGTCGTTACAAATGACGTTCTACGCAATAACGTACATTCCGTTCTAAGCGTCAGAATTGGCAATGGAATATATATTCTTGATGATCTAAATGACAGCGTTTTAAACGAGAGTTTCGCTCAATATTATTTACCGCTCTATTCCGTCAATGAACAGAATAGATGGGCTCACATTCCAAAAACGGTGTCAGTCGGGCAGGCTTCAAAAGGAACCAACAAAAATGACTGACACTGTTACAAAACTTGAATTGAACAGTTTTCTGCCAAGCAAGGCACCAAAGGGTGATAAACACATGACCAGTGCCCCGTGGAAAATTGGCGGGCTTTTATTGATTATTCTTCTTTTTCTTTCATATTTCACCGCCGATTATGCCATCGAGATCCGCAAAAAAGAACTCATTGCAGAGTTACAAAACCGTATGGAAATTACGGCCGCTGGTGAGGCAAAAGTCATCGAAACCTGGCTCAATGTGACTTCCGAGCAAGCAGGAAGAATAGTCAACAACGAGCTTTTTCAACTATTCGCTACTGAAATTAATCTGTCTAAGGACAAGGACCTTCCCGCAGCACTAAAGAGCCAACTTCCCTACATGCAAGGTGCGATCAGCGCATTTGTTCAACAAAACTCCTTGTTGGGGGCTTATATGATTGGTCAAGATGGCCGAGCATATTTAGCTTCTGGAGGTGCTCCTTCCTTGATAGATAAGCAACGAGATATAGCTGTTCAGCAATATTCAAAGGAAGATGTGACAATTACACCATTTAGGTCAACGGAAACCGGATTGGCCTTCGACCTGCTCATTCCGATTAAGGCCGCGCAATCTAACAATCTGTCTACGGAGGCAAATATTGTTGGTGTTTTGCTTCTCGCTGTTCCCGCGTCAGAACAGCTAGTAAGATTTTTGGATCCTTCACCCTTTTCTCTTGAGCCCGTAAAAATAAGATTATTTCAGTTTGAAGACGACGAATATATAGAGCTGTTTCCGTCTAAAGCTCCTTTCGTATCGCCAGCGGTAGACCAAAATCTCTCTGCCGATATGGTGCCATTTAGATCATGGACAGCCAATAATGGAGATACGATCTACTCGGCTAGCCACGCAGTTAGCAACACGTCCCTTTTCATCGTCGAGCAAGTGGCTGGTCAAGACGCTTTAGTCGGCCTAAAAACCTATATTCTGTTTATTATTGGCCTAGCATTAAGTTTCATTGTCGTGATTATCAGCCTGTGTTTGGCGCTATGGTTGACTTTCAGAAACCAAAGTGCAACTGCGCTAGCGACACAATACAAAGACTTTGCTACTCAGATCAACGTCCAGCGCCGCCTTCTCGGTAGCATCAATAATACAATCGACGAGCATATTAGTTTATCCGACTCCGAAGGGCAGTATATCTACGCCAATCCATCCTTTGCGCGCCTCGTTGATACACCAATACGATCAATACCGGGGAAAACGGATCGACTGCTTTTTGGAGAAAAAGTTGCACGCGAAATGGCCAAGTATGATAGAAAAGCGATTGCAACGGAGCAAACAATAAACGCGTTTGTCAACATAGAAACAACGCAGGGTGTACGCATCATCCGAATAGCCAAATCTCGTTTTCTCAACGACGACGGTAATTTTATTGGCATAGTTACTGTGGGCAGCGACATCACCGAATATGTAGAGTTTCAGCGGCGCAAAGAAGAGATGGATAAAAAAGCTATCACGGTTTTGGTTCGTATGCTTGAAGCAAATGATCCATACCTCGCCGATCACTCTAACCGGATGGGACATCTAGCTGAGCACATTGCGGAGCAGCTCGATCTTCCTGTGGAAACACGACGTGTTATTGAAACAGGCGCGCATTTATCTCAAATTGGAAAAATTTCAATTCCCAGAAACATTCGGGAAAAAGAAAGCCGTCTAAATGCTAAGGAGCAAAATATCATGCAAGAACACGTACTTGTTGCTGAGAAATTACTGCAAGAAGCTGAAATAGAAGCACCAATTTTAGATGCTGTCACGCAGCTTTATGAACGCCTGGACGGTTCAGGGTACCCCAACGGCCTAACTGACGACGAAATTGGAATTTCAGCCCGCATCCTTGGTATGACAGATATTTTGATAGCCCGCATATCACCTCGAGGTTATCGTGAAACGATTGGAATTGATGAAGCGTTACGTGTATTTAGAACCAATCCAGAAAAGTACGACCAGAGAATTGTTGTGGCGATGACAGATTTCTTTGAAACCGACGCTGGTGCAAAATTCAAGACAATGATGTCAAACTAGGCTTAAAGGCTGAAAGATTAGGATTCGTCCGAAATAATGTTCGTTTTCAATAAATCGTCTGATTGATCATTTAAATCATCGAGGCCAGATGGCATTGCGTTGATATCAATACCCTGACCAAATACTGTCAAAACACCGCCGCCATTTTCAAGCGCTTTAAATTCCATGGTGTCAGCGCCATCTTCTGCTGCAATATTAAGAGCATCGAACAAGGCATCCAAATCGACCACTTCATCTAGATCAAGATCTAAATCAATTGGCAAAGTCTGTTCTTTATCGTCCTCAATCATCTACAAGCCTGCTCTCAACTAAATAAAAGAATGATTTTCAAATTATTTTCATTCTTTAAAAATGCGTCAAATCGCCTAATAATTGGCAATTTGACGCAGTATACCGTGTAATTACGGTTAAATCGACTGATTAGAAAATAAATTCTGTCTCAACCCCTTCAACTTAGCGGTCAGAAATCAGCATTACATCCCTCATATGAGGTATTAATCGATAAATTTCAGATATTTTTCATAAAATTTTACACTAAGGCAGGAAGATGCGAAAACTGTCGCGAAATTGGTCGGATGAGATCGCGATCCCAAGAACACCTCTGTTGACTGGCTTATATGTTGCCACGTGCAGACCTACCAAGCCAAAGCCTGAACCTTTTCTCATAAGAATGGGAGATCCTGAATCTCCGTTTGTCGCATCGCACTCATGAAGAAGAATAGCCGCAACTGAGTTGATGTCTTTTTCAATACTTTCAATTTGACATCCCTCATGCACGGTCAGCATATGCGGAATATCTTTGCTATACCCCGCTTGAACAAAGGTACTGAGGCTTGTCACATCATTGTTCAAATCCCGATCATTTATACTGATTGCCGGAATGTAGCCAAAAGATTCTCCCAAGGGCTCTTTGAGCGTTGCAATAGCCCAATCACTAGCAACGTCGGGTTTTCCATATTTTTTGCTCGGGGTACGATTTCCGGATAGCAAATATTTCGCGACTTTGGAATGCCCTGTATAATTTCCCCGCTCGTATCCAACAACGAAATGAATGTTGTCTGGGCTAGCCCATTTTCGAAGACGGTTGTCCCAAAGACAATGAGCTGCCGTTAAAACCTGTGCTGGGCCAACCAGCACACCGGTACAAAAATTGCCTGACCGGTTTAGCCGGCCAATAGAACGCCAAGGATTTTCGGTAATATCTACGCGAACCCGATCGTCCTTCCCTTTGATTCCATAAAGTTTTAACTCTTTTTTCGTTGATTGTTGGTATTCGGTTGCCATGGCAGAGGGTGCCGCGACTGAGCCGAGCGCGCAGAATATACTTATGATGATCCAATGAACTAGCTTTCGCATATTCCCTAAATTATCCTCAGGATTACTTGATAAACAATCAACTTGAGATGTCCATAATCACTACCCATAAAACGGCCATTATTTTCTCCTATAAATCCCATCAATATAGTCAACAAATTAACCAATATCTGTTACGTTGGCTGAACCGAATTGCCTAAGCAACAACCAACCTTACACAAAAAATTAGTAGTTTAAATGCACCAACTTACTGATATTGCGATTATCGCTACTGTGGCCCTCGTTCTTGGCATGATTATGACCCGCATCAAACAGCCGGCCATTGTAGGTTATTTGTTGACAGGGATGGTTTTGGGGCGGTCTGCGTTTGGCTTCGTCGAAGATCGTGCAAATGTGGAAATATTGGCGGAACTAGGCGTCTTGCTTTTGCTTTACCTCATCGGGATGGAGCTTAATCTCAAATCCTTTATGCGGATTTGGAAAACTGCTATTGGCGGCGTCTTCCTTCAAGTCGCCATTGCCTACGGCATAATGGGCTTATTATCTTGGTATCTGGATTGGCCCTGGCAATTGACCCTCTTGCTTGCTTTTAGTCTTTCAATTAGTTCGACAGCTGTTGCGGTAAAAATTTTGGAAGATATTGGGGAGCTTCATCAAAGAACCGGTAATATTGCGATAGGCCTTTTGATCGCACAAGATCTTGCAGTTGTTCCAATGTTGCTAATCGTCGGGAGCTTATCTGGATCAGAACTCAATATTCCCATCCTGATTTTGACTATCGCGCTGGCAATAGGATTCCTTATTGCTCTTATTCTTTTTCTCAGCCAGCGCGAACGGGTTCACCTCCCGTTCCTAAAAGCTATATCTGGCAACGCTGATTTGCTTCCCCTTTTCGGAATTGTCTTTTGTCTGGGGATGGCTGCGGTAAGCGGTATCGTGGGCACCTCACCCGCTTTTGGTGCCTTTCTGGCTGGTCTTATTATTGGAAATAGTCAAGAGCGCGAACGTATTGTGGAGGCGACCCAGCCGATACAAGCTATTTTGTTGATGATCTTCTTTCTGTCTATCGGCCTTCTGATCGATCTGACTTATATTCTTCAAAATATTGTTCTGGTCCTGGTGATGCTCCTTGCCGTTATTTTGGTAAAAACACTTGTGAACATAATAATCTTGCGGGTCACTGGCGTCGATTGGCGGTCTGCATTTATTGCTGGAACAGCTCTTGGGCAAATTGGGGAATTTTCCTTCTTGCTCATGGCGGCCGGCGGTGACAGTGATTTCGTATCTCCTGATATTGCCCAACTAATGATCACAGTTATTGCACTGAGTTTGATGATCAGTCCACTTTGGTTGCTCACAGCTCGCCGTGCCCAAAAGCTCGCGGCTGGACAAGCTAATGATTTTCGGGCGGTGTGGGATGATATTTATGGCAAGGAAACCGTGTTTTTAATGCGCGCGTCGAAAACAACTTTCGAATATTTAAAATTTAAGACGGGCAGACAAAAGGAACAGCAAAAGCACCCGAACGAACCAGATAATACGTCGTCAGAAGGCCCGATGTCTGAAAATGCCGAAGCTCTTATCCAAAATGAAGATGCGGTCAGTTATCAAGCTGTGATGGAAGAAAATAGAAATAATCCCGAAGATGGAAGCCAGGATGATCTACCTAAGAAGTAATTTTTTTCTAACCTCACTCAGCACAGGAAAATTGCATAATAGTGTCTCCGGCGACAATAAAACAGATATCGCGTGAGCTCGTCCCATATTTCCAAATTTCAGTATTTCCCAAACTCGAAACATTATCAGCCGAGCCGATTGCAGCTTGGACCGCAGACGGCGTTGTTAAGCCAGCCGCGCCTGTAATTATATCTTCTTCGGTTCGTTGATCACAAGCACTTGTAAACAGCACGCAAAAAACCGAAAATAATCCAAACCTATGTGCCACCAAAAATTTCATCTCTGCTTACCTTGTCAGTTGACGTATATCGCGTTAAATTTCGAGGAGGTACTAATATAGAGTACAATAATTACCTTTCTCCTAAGACTTTTATAGGGATTTATCAAATTGGATCGTGTTCAAGATATACTTGATTTCTGGTTCCTCCCTGAAAATCATCCAGAATTTGGAAAAACCAGGACTGAGTGGTTCACGAAAAATCTCGAATTTGATATTCAGGTCAAGTCTCTTTTCCTGCCGGATTTGGAAGCGGCTGCAGCGGGCTATCGCTTGGTCTGGACTGAATCGATGAAAGGCTGCATAGCGTCGATTGTTCTTTTTGATCAGTTTCCTCGTAACATATTTCGAAATAGCAAACGTGCCTTTGCAACTGATGGAAAAGCGTTGGAAATTAGCCGTCATATGATAACTAGTGGCTACTTCGGCGATTTAAATTTGGTTCAGAAACAATTTGTTATCCTACCGTTCGAACATAGTGAAAATATGGATGATCAAAAACAAGCTCTTCAACTATTTACCGATACCGGAAACGACAACCTGATAAGTTATGCACAAGCGCATTTTGATATTATTGAAAAGTTCGGACGGTTTCCGCATCGAAACAAAGTGTTGGAAAGAACCAGTACGCCCGCCGAAGAAGAATTTCTTAAGCAACCAGGATCTTCCTTCTGAAGTGACTATTTTTAAGCGCGACCTACTTTAGTTCGTTCAATACAGGAAAAACAATATGAGCAATTTATCCGACCAGGTCATTCTTGTAACTGGCGCAAGCCGTGGCATCGGCGCAGCGGCGGCCATTGAGCTGGCCAAGCAAGGCGCTAAACTCTGCCTGTCTTCACGCTCCGCTGCAGCCTGTAGCGACACTCTGGAAACTATTAGGAACGCTGGTGGAGATGCTTTCGCTGCAAGTTGCGATATGTCGGATTATGACGCCGTAGAAAAATTGATTTCGGATACGATGGA
This sequence comes from Sneathiella sp., assembly GCF_036960985.1. Taxonomy (NCBI): domain Bacteria; kingdom Pseudomonadati; phylum Pseudomonadota; class Alphaproteobacteria; order Sneathiellales; family Sneathiellaceae; genus Sneathiella; species Sneathiella sp. The sequence continues at coordinate 105,361 of NZ_JBALWD010000012.1, forward strand.
ACATTACGGTCGTGTTGATACACTTATTAATAATGCCGGTATCGTTGATCCAATTGGCCCTATCTCCACAAGTGACCCAAAGGAATGGGCGAAGAACACGTCTATCAACTTGCTCGGTGTTTACCATGGCACCCGCGCTGTCCTCCCGCATTTTCTCGAGCAAAAAGCAGGTACGATAATCAACATCAGCTCCGGCGCCGCGCATGGGCCAATGGAAGGTTGGAGTGCATACTGTTCCGGAAAAGCAGCGGTTCATATGATGACGCGGGCGACGGCACTCGAAACAGGGGAAGATGGAGTACGTGTATTTGGCTTTGCTCCCGGCGTAGTCGATACCGAAATGCAAGTTAAAATACGTGCATCCGGTATCAATGCTGTCAGCCAGATCCCACGAGAAAATCTATCGTCGGCATTAGAGCCGGCAATAGCTATTGCCTGGTTGTGCAGTGATGCCGCGGATGATCTCGCGGGGCAAGAGCTCACAATTCGCGATGAAAGCTTACGTAAAAGAATAGGATTGCCGCTAAGCTAATTTGGAACCCGGCCGAAAGGCAGTCACCCGAACAATTTCCCTCAATTTTCGGTTGACTGCTTAGCCGGCACCCAAAACCTATTTATTTCCTCACCCGATACCTTGAATATTTCAACACACTCAATTCTGAATTTGCGAACGAGTTCCGTTAGTAAGGATAATTCTCGAAAATAGTCATCCTCACGGCAAAAAAATGAGCAGATTTCATTATCCGTCATCATGTGCATTGACCGTACCATCATGATTATCCGCCATCTATTGGTTTGTACGGACTGATCCGCAGACCGGTTCGCCAAGTCGATAAATTTTCTTGCAGCGATAAATAACTTCGAAGTCGGATATAAAATTACGCTCGATCGCACAAACTGATTCCTCAATTTGATTGTGAACTGGTTCATCTCAATTTCGTGAGTGTCTAAGAATTTATTTACGACAAGCCTTCGGCAATAGACCTGTTTTTTTGGCATATTTCGCGCCAAAGCCAAAAACCCGGGTGCATAGGTTACGAGTTGTTCCATCGAAAGTATATTCTCAAGAAACCGGTATTCCGACATCCAGAATTTGCGAACATCCGCACGAAGATCAGAATTTTCTGATTCAATCTGATCTCGTAGAATTTCACGGCCTTCCGATTCACGTTCCCGGTGCGCACGATCGATCGCAGTCGTAATTTTGTGATTGATGAGAAAAGGTTTTGACCAATGTGGCCGCGGTGCGGCGTTCTCAAGCCAGACAAGACCTTCACGGGGTACAAGCAATGTAGACGCGTTAACGGATGCCGTTTTAAAAGAAGTCATTACATTTCGCATTTAGTGAAAGTCAGATAGTGACATTTCAGACGCTAAATGAGAGGACTCCGTGACTATTCAGGCCGATATTGTCGTCACCGGCATCTGAATGGGGCCGTCCTTTCGTTTATTCCAGAACTGTTGTACGTAAGGATTATCGGTACTCGCTGCTTCCTGAACAACCCCTGTCCAAACAACCTTACCTTCATGGATCATGGCAATATGATCCGAGATAATCCGAGCTGTTAAGAGGTTGCTCGTAATCGCTACCACCGTACTCCCCAACTCCCGGACGTTATTAAAAATCTCATCATTGATGACGTTGCTCATAATTGGATCCAAACCCGCTGTTGGTTCATCCAAAAACAATATCGGCGGATCGCCAGCAATAGCTCGCGCAAACCCGACACGCTTCTGCATACCGCCAGATAATTCAGCTGGAAATAGATCGGCGATATCCGGTGACAGCCCAACGGACGAAAGCTTCTTAATAGCAAGTTTTTTTACTTCGCTTCGCTTAGCACCGGGCCGTTGCAGCAACCGAAAGCCGATATTTTCCCAAACAGGCAGTCCATCAAATAACCCTGAGCGCTGAAACAAGATGCCAAACTTTTTGAAAAATTCATCCTGCTCCTGACTGGAAAGGTTGGTTACTTCCTCGCCATCCAACAGAATTGAGCCACTATCGGGCTTGATCAACCCCAATATGCATTTAAGAGTAAGTGTTTTTCCAGCACCAGACGGGCCGATGAGCGTCAAAATCTCACCGGCAGTTACTTCTAAATTTATACCGTTCAGTATGGGGACGCCATTAAAGCTCTTATATAGATCCTTAACGACTATCTTACTTTGTCCTATTTGTGTCATGTCTGCAGGCTACAGGATAAATTTACGAAATTAAACCGCATTCTGTTATGAGAAGGCAGTTTAATTATTAGGGAAAAACATGGCAGTGGAACTTGGTCGAACAACCTATAACAGAAGCCTGTTTCATGGCGGCGATCTGCAATGGGCTCAAGCGCATTTCGCGCATGTAGAAATACCTTGGCTGGATCTTAGTACAGGAATAAATCCATGTGCATATCCTGTACCGAAAATTTCACTAGGCGCCTGGCAACGATTGCCTGGAACAAACGCAGAGAAAACAATGTTAGAGGCTGCAAGAAATTTCTACGATGCACCGCCTACCCTAGAAATTTGTGCCGCGCCCGGCACTCAACTTTCTATCCAAATCTTGCCACGATTATACACAAGAAGCCAAGTTGATATTCTCGCCCCCACTTATTCGGAGCATGCTGCCAGTTGGAAACAAGCTGGCCATCAGGTGCGTGAAATTGCAGACATAGACGACATTTCGGAAGAAACAAGATTTGTTGTGGTGGTGCGCCCAAACAATCCGGACGGTACGTTACATGATAAATCACGGCTCCTAAAACTCACTAAATTGTTACAGTCCCGAAACGGTCAACTCATTGTAGATGAAGCTTTTGCAGATACTAATCATAAGCAATCTTTGGTTCAAGCAATCTCGCCAAACGGCCCAATCGTTCTGAAATCCTTCGGGAAGTTTTTTGGACTTGCGGGTTTGCGCCTCGGCTTCTGTCTTGGACCTGTTCCGGCAATTAATCTCCTGCAGCAATCTCTCGGCCCTTGGATTGTCAGCGGCGTGGCAATGGAAGTGGCTACTAAAGCTCTAAAAGATTCAAATTGGATTTCACAAACACGCTATCGCTTAAAAAAGTCTTCAGAACGACTCTCATCCTTACTCTCAGAAAACGGCCTAGATGTCGTCGGCAAAACGTCATTGTTTTGTCTTGCTCAAACAGATTCTTCAGACACCCTTTTCCGTCATCTCTGCGAACAAGGCATTCTTTGTCGAATGTTTCCAGAAAGGGCAGGATTTTTGAGATTTGGGCTTCCTGGAACGGAGGAAGACTGGCAAAGAATTAGCACTGCCCTGAATAACTGGCAAAATGAATGTTAGGCGAGATAACTAATTGACAGCGACCGCGTTCAGCCTTAGCGTCCCTTGTGATGGTTCCCAGTTTGGGAGTTAAGAGGGAATGCGGTGAGATTATAAAATCAATGCCGCGGCTGTCCCCGCAACTGTAAGCGATTAGCTGACACAACAATCCACTGAAGAATTCGGGAAGGACTGTGTGAGTGCCATTCGCAAGCCAGGAGACCTGCCATCATCATTGAAACTTTTGCTGCATGACGGAGGATCATGATGAGCTTGATATCAATTCGAGTGTCGTTTAAGAACCGTGCCGAGCCTCTTCCATGGAAGAGCCAGCATCGTGCTGTCTGTCGGCCTTTTACTTTCCGTAATTTATTCTCCTTTTTGCAGTCTGTTCTAACAGGAAACCAGATCTCATGAATCACAAAATTCCAGCCACAGTCATCACCGGATTTTTAGGAGCGGGAAAAACCAGCCTCATTCGGAACTTGATTGAGAATTCCAATGGCAAAAAATTGGCTCTGATCATTAACGAATTCGGTGATTTAGGCGTCGATGGTGATGTCTTGAAAGGCTGCGGGAACGAAAATTGCACTGAAGAAGACATTGTTGAATTGGCCAACGGTTGTATCTGCTGCACTGTCGCGGATGATTTCCTGCCAACGATACAAAAGCTGCTCGATCGAGACGTAAAACCAGATCATATCATTGTGGAAACCTCTGGCCTCGCGTTACCCAAACCGTTGGTTCGAGCTTTCGGCTGGCCTGAAGTGCGCACCCAAGTAACGGTTGATGGCGTTGTAACCGTCATTGACGGACCAGCCTATTCAGATGGCTTGTTTGCTTCAGACCCGGCTGCGGTTCAGGAACAGCGCGAAAATGACGAAAATCTTGATCATGATAGCCCACTAGAAGAGCTTTTTGAAGATCAGTTAAATTGCGCGGATATGATCATTTTCAACAAGTCGGATTTACTGGCGGACCAGGAAATAGAGACGGCCATTGCTGAAATTCGCAACCGAGTTCGCTCCTCCGTTAAAATGGTGCAAACAAGCCATGGAAATATTGATGCCCGCGTCCTACTTGGATTGGATGCCGCCGCAGAGGATGATCTGGCCGCCAGGCCGTCTGTTCATGATGATGCTGACGAACATGAACATGACGATTTTGACAGCTATGTTCTCGACATTGGCGAAGTTATGTCTCTCGAAACACTTCTCAGCAATCTTCACACTGCCATTGAAGGCAATGGAATATTACGTGTGAAAGGATTTCTCTCGCTTGCTGGAAAAGATATGCGTCTGGTATTGCAAGGCGTTGGAAATCGTCTTCAACATTATTACGACCGCGACTGGGCACCGGGGGAAAGCCGCGTCAGTAAGCTCGTGATCATTGGCGAGCATGACATGGATCAAGCGGCGATAACTCGTACAATTTTGAATTGATATGCATTTACTTGCCGCCACACCCGGTGGGATCAATGATGGATCTGAAGCTGTAGACCTCGAGCAGCAGCCGGGTGATATCATTTTTTTGTCGGCAGCTGATACAGAGCTCTCCAGTCTTGCCGCACTCAATAATACCGGCGAAAGTGACCTCTCTTTACGACTTGCCAACAATATGCAGCTATCTCACAATCTATCCGTAGATATATATGTGGAAGATGTTGTTGCCCGGGCCAAACTGATAATTTTGCGCCTTTTGGGCGGCATTAGCTATTGGTCATACGGTGTAGAAAAAATTACAGAATGCTGTCGGGAAAACAATATCCTTCTGGCAGTGCTGCCCGGTGATGATCAACCAGATGAAGAGCTTGCCGCCCTTAACACCGTTTCGCGCGAAATAGCCCATCGTCTCTGGCAATACCTTGTTCAGGGCGGGAGTGATAATTACTCCAATTTTCTGAATTACGCGCGGTTCTTATTAGACGAGGATGCAACCTGGCAGGAACCAAAGCTCTTGATGAAAGCGGGACTGTATTGGCCTAAGGCAGGCGAGATAAGTTTGGAGCAACTGAAGGATATTTGGCGTCGTGAGGCGCCGGTTGTTGGTATCGTATTTTACCGCGCTTTGTATCAAGCAAATAATCTGGCGCCGGTTGATGATCTCATTGGCGAACTACGGAAAAAAGGACTAAATCCCCTACCCTTATATGTTGCCAGCTTGAAAGACCCTGTTTGTGCGGAGATCGTTGCACAGGTTTTGAATGATGCCCCACCAAGCGTTATCCTCAACGCGACCGGCTTTGCACTTTCTAATCCAGGCGCTGCCCGAAAAGAAACGCCGTTTGATGCCGCTGATTGCCCTATTTTGCAGGTCATCTTTTCCGGCGGAAACGAAGACGCCTGGCGCTCGGGTGTCACCGGTTTATCGGCCCGTGATATTGCAATGAACGTCTGCTTACCAGAAGTTGACGGTCGGATCATGACGCGTGCCGTTTCATTCAAAGCAGACGCCGGGTATGATATAGAAACACAAACGAATGTTGTGGCTTATAAATCCGTTGCCGATCGTATTCAATTCGTTGCCGACATGGCGTATCAATGGGCGCGTCTCCAATCGACGCCGATATCTTCGCGGAAAGTCGCCATTGTTCTTGCCAATTACCCTAACAAGAATGGGCGTATCGGGAATGGTGTTGGCCTCGACACACCGGCTGGTACCATTGAAGTCCTTAAAGCTATGCAGTCGCACGGCTACAGGGCGGGTGACTTCCCCTCATCGGGAAATGGTCTCATCGAGAACCTGTTGGAGGGGCCAACCAATAGCCACAAATCTGATCAACCGCGAAAAAACGGCATCAAGTTCTCCATTGAAAAATACCGATGTTTTTTTGCGACGTTACCAGAAAAACTCAGGCTCGAGGTACAAGGTCGTTGGGGCTCACCGGACGCTGATCCGTTTGTAGTTGACGGAAATTTCGTGCTATCCGCGAAGCGATACGGAAATATCCTCGTCGGCATCCAGCCAGCCCGCGGATATAATATCGATCCAACAGCGAGCTATCATGATCCAGACCTCGTCCCTCCGCATGGGTATTTCGCATTTTACGCGTGGCTGAGGGAAGAAGAACAAGTTCATGCGATCATACATATGGGCAAACATGGCAACATGGAATGGTTGCCCGGAAAAGCGGTCGCTTTATCCGAAGAATGCTACCCCGAAGCTGTATTCGGTCCCATGGTCCATCTCTATCCTTTCATTGTAAATGATCCCGGTGAAGGCACTCAGGCGAAACGTCGTGCCGCCGCGGTTATCATAGATCATCTGACGCCGCCCATGACACGTGCTGAAAGTTATGGTCCCCTTGCCGACCTTGAACGGCTGGTCGATGAATATTATGAGGCTGCTGGCGTAGATCCGCGCCGCATCGCGCTTTTAACGCAACAGATTCTCGAGTTGACGCAAAATACCGGAATTGATATTGATTGCGGTATTGGACCTGACGATGCGGAAGGTGAGCAACTTTCGAAACTAGATAATTATCTCTGTGAGCTCAAAGAACTTCAAATCAGAGACGGCCTTCACATTTTCGGTAAATCGCCAGAGGCCCGCCAGCTCACGGATCTGCTTGTGGCCCTTGTCAGGATCCCCCGCGGTGATGGGTTATTTCATAACGCCTCGTTAATCCGGGCCCTTTCAAACGATCTTGGTTTTCCCGAAGACTTCGACCCATTGGATTGCCAGATGGGCGCGATCTGGTCAGGTGGCAAACCTGACCTGTTGCGATCAGATGACGCATGGCGCACGAACGGAGATGCCGTCGAACGGTTGGAAGAACTGGCCGCAAAACTGATCTCGGGCGAACAATCCCTCCACCCAGATTGGGCATCCTCAGAAATGGTCTTGTCCAACCTTCAAAATTCTCTAAGACCCATTGTCGAAGGGTGCGGCAAATCCGAATTGGCCGGCTTACTGTCCGGCCTAGATGGTCGATTTGTTGAACCCGGCCCATCCGGCGCCCCCACCAGAGGGCGGAATGACGTCCTGCCGACAGGTCGCAATTTTTACTCTGTCGATAGCCGTGCCATCCCCACACCTACCGCGTGGTTACTCGGCTGGAAGTCTGCCGGAATGCTGATCGATCGGTATCGGCAGGAAAACGGGGCGTGGCCTAAAACCATGGTCCTCAGTGCCTGGGGAACAGCAAATATGCGAACCGGCGGAGATGATATAGCCCAAGCATTGGCGCTTATGGGCGTCCGCCCCACTTGGGATAAAGCATCCAGTCGCGTTACGGGGTTTGAAATCTTACCTGTGAGCCTTCTAGATCGCCCGCGCATTGACGTGACGCTTCGTATATCCGGTTTTTTCCGGGATGCCTTTCCCCAACAAATGGCGCTATTCGACAGCGCTGTTCGCGACGTTGCCGCTCTTGATGAGGATGAAACGTTAAATCCCCTGGCAGCAAAAGTCAGATTAGATCAGGCCGAATTGGAAAAAACAGGTTTGCCTGCCGATATCGCCCAAAAGCGCGCAGCCTATAGATTATTCGGATCCAAGCCTGGTGCTTATGGTGCTGGGTTACAGGCATTGATGGATGAAAAAGGATGGGCTGACGATGGTGACTTGGCTCGAGCGTATGTGGCGTGGGGCGGGTATGCTTATGGGTCTGGTGCGGAGGGCGTAGCAGAACATGGTTTATTTGAAAGGCGGTTGGGTCAGGTTGAAGCTGTCGTTCACAATCAGGATAATCGTGAACATGATCTTCTCGACAGTGATGATTATTACCAATTCGAAGGCGGTGTAACGGCAGCTATACGCCATATCAAGGGCACCCAGCCCGTCGTTTATCATAATGACCACTCACGGCCTGAGAGCCCCAAAATCCGAACTCTGGAAGAAGAAATTGGGCGGGTGGTTCGCGCCAGAGTTATAAATCCCAAATGGATCAACGGTGTTATGCGGCATGGGTATAAAGGTGCATTTGAAATAGCTGCGACGGTCGATTATCTTTTCGCTTTCGCCGCAACCGCCAGAGCCGTCAAGGATCACCATTTCGACGCAGTTTTCGATGCTTACCTGATGGACGAAAAGGTCCGTCAGTTCCTACATAAAAACAATCCAGATGCCCTACAGGAAATCGCTGATAAATTTCAAGAAGCCTTGGACCGGAAAATGTGGCAACCCAGACGCAATACGATACATAACGAACTCAAAGCACTTAAACAGGAAGGAACCTCATGAGCACCGATCTGTCCCCGGCGGAAATTGCCCGCGCCAACGAAAAAGCAGCGAAAAAGAAAGCTGCCCGCGATAAAATGCTGGCAACAAAAACCATCGAAAAAGGTTTGCTGATTGTCCATACGGGTAAAGGAAAAGGTAAATCCACTGCGGCATTTGGCCTTGCTGCGCGCGCCATCGGTAATGAGATGAAAGTCGGTGTCGTCCAGTACGTAAAAGGCAAATGGGAAACCGGCGAACGTAAAGTACTGGAAGCCTTTCCCGATCTGATTGAAATTCATACGATGGGTGAAGGCTTTACTTGGGAAACACAGGATCGCGAACGTGATATTCGTGCGGCCGAAAAAGCCTGGGAAAAGTCGAAGGAAATGATTGAAGCCAGTCGCGGTGACAATCCAACTTATGACATGGTTATCTTGGACGAGCTCAATATTGTTCTGCGCTATGACAGCCTCCCTCTAGGCGACATAATCGAGTTTCTCAAAAACAAACCGGAAAATCTCCACGTGGTGGTTACGGGCAGAAACGCAAAGGAAGAGTTGATAGATATTGCCGATCTCGTCACCGAAATGACGCAGATTAAACATCCGTTCCGCTCAGGTGTTAAAGCGCAAGTCGGAATAGAGTTCTAATGACACCCGCCCTTATGCTGCAAGGTACTGGCTCAGACGTTGGCAAATCTCTGCTTGTCGCCGGCTTGGCGCGTGCATTCAGCAACCGGGGGCTAAAAGTGAGGCCATTCAAACCGCAGAATATGTCAAATAATGCAGCGGTTACAATTGATGGTGGGGAGATCGGCCGGGCGCAGGCCTTGCAAGCGCGCGCCGCTCGCACACCCCTTCTCAATGACATGAACCCGATACTGCTCAAACCACAATCAGAAACTGGCGCGCAGGTTATTGTCCAAGGCAGGATTTACGGAAATGCCAAAGCACGAGACTATCAGGCACTTAAACCAAGATTAATGGAAAAGGTTCTTGAAAGTTATGGCCGTATCAGTGACGGCGCAGATCTTGTTTTGGTGGAAGGTGCTGGGAGTCCAGCGGAAATCAATCTTCGGGCACATGATATTGCCAATATGGGCTTTGCTGAAGCAGCAGATGTCCCGGTACTTTTAGCGGGAGATATTGATCGCGGTGGTGTAATCGCGCAAATTGTTGGAACCCATTGCTTACTGTCTACCTCCGAACAACAACGGCTAAAGGGCTTTATCATTAATAAGTTTCGAGGTGATCTTTCACTGTTTGACGATGGGTTAAAAATTCTAACAGAGAAAACCGGACTTGCTAATTTTGGTGTACTCCCGTTCTTCCGCGACGCGCATAAACTGCCTCAAGAAGATGCTTTTGCAATTTCTGATCAGCCGACCCGGCAAGATGCGATTCAAATTGCTGTGCCGGTTTTTTCTCGTATTTCCAATTTCGATGATCTTGATCCTTTAATCGCTGAACCTGATGTCGCCGTTCGTATGATAAAAGCGGGCCATGCAATTCCGCAGGGAATGGATGTCATCATTTTACCCGGCTCTAAAGCCACCTTGGCAGACATGGAATTCGTCCGGGCGCAAGGATGGGATATCGATATCCACTCGCATGTGCGTCAAGGAGGAACGGTTGTTGGAATCTGTGGCGGTTATCAAATGCTCGGCAAAGAATTATCGGATGCAGACGGTATCGAGGGAGAAGCACGCACTGTCAAGGGGCTAGGTCTTCTCAATTTCACAACTCGCTTAGGGCCAGTCAAAAAGCTGGATGAAGAAGAGGGCACGGAACTTCTCACTGGCGCCCATATTACAGGTTATCACATGCATGTGGGACATTGCGCTGGTCCGGCACTTAGTCGGCCGATGGTGCAGCTTTCTTCAGGTGACGACGGTGCAATCTCCCTGGATAACCAGCTGATGGGTTGCTATTTGCATGGTATATTTTCTTCAGATAAATTCCGATCTAATTTTCTTAACCGGTTTAAATCAAGAAAAGAGAAAATTGATAAATTTGAGCTAGTTATCGAAAATACTTTAGATAAATTATCAGAAAATATGGAAGAGTTTCTTAATCTGGATCGGATGTTGGAGATCGCTAATGGCGTTAAGTAAGACTGTAAACGCCACCGGTTACAGCCAGCAATACCAGGGTGATCAGGACGCCGGCGATTCGGTATATTTTAAGAGCGTTTCGGATATGCTGGGTGCCCACGCTTCTCTCGCCATTCTTGTTCATCCAGCGATCCTCAATTTTTTCTCCGGCATATTGACGAGGTCCGGCAAGAGCGACATCCAGCGCGCCGGCCATAGCGGCTTCAGGCCAACCAGCGTTGACGCTTCTATGATGGTGCCCATCTTCCAGCATGACACGAAGCGCATTTCGCCCATTCGCGGCAGGCACGGTGAATGCAGACAATACAATAAAGATACCTGTAATTCTCGCTGGAATGTAATTTACCACATCATCAATACGGGCCGCCAATTTTCCGAAATATTCATAGCGATCATTGCGATGCCCGATCATGCTATCCAATGTATTGACAGCCTTATAACCACACAGCCCTGGCAACCCCAACAGCGTGAACCAAAAAAGTGGAGCCACAGTACCGTCGGAAAAATTTTCCGCCAGCGATTCGATCGCAGCTCGACTAACACCACTTTCGTCAAGTGTTTTTGGGTCCCGTCCAACAATATGAGAAACGGCTTCACGTCCTTCCTCAAGGTTCAGTTCAAGGCGTTCAGCCACTGCTTGAACATGGCTCGACAAACTACGCCAAGCAAGCAGACTGCTGGCGAGAACCGCCAACAAAATCATCGTTACAATGCTCTGTATAAGAAGAACAGCCAGCACATAACCTACAAAAGTAGCCGCTCCGACAATACCTCCGGTAACCAAGGCACCCAGCCAGAAGCTGCGTCTGTTGGTATTTTCCGGCAGGTTAAAATTCACTTCAAGACGGGCGATACAATTTCCGAGAATAACCACGGGGTGAGGTACGATACGGTACAAACGCTTTGGATCACCGACGAGTGCGTCGACAATCAGAGCAAACAAGACAATCAAGGTCGGTGTGTAAAAAGCCGAATGCGATGTGAGGATCATGGTGGACATGAAGGCAAAATGATATGGCGCACGGTCCGCGTCAATGACGAAATTGTTAGTATTGCTACAAATGCATAGTTACAACAACATTTCTGGGCGCTTTCTAAGCACCGATACTGGAGAATAATATGACTGAAAAAATCGGCGTAATGGTATGCGGGCATGGCAGCAGAGACGAAGATGCCGTCACACAATTTGGTGCTGTTGCTAAGGGGATTGCAGAACGCCTTCCACAATATGAAGTTGATAGCGGGTTTTTAGAATTCGCAACGCCGGTTATCCGCGATGGATTGGATCGGCTTCGCAACAGCGGACATGCACATATTTTGGCCATACCAGGAATGCTGTTCGCAGCGGGCCATGCGAAAAACGATATACCGTCGGTACTTAATCAATATGCCGCTGAACATGAGGGGCTGAAAATTTCGTACGGCCGTGAGCTCGGTATCGATTTGAAAATGATCCGGGCCGCTGGCGATCGCATCAAAGAAGCTTTAAAGGCCTCTGACAATAGCGTGCCGTTGCATGAAACAATGTTGGTTGTCGTTGGTCGCGGATCTTCAGATCCGGATGCTAATTCAAATGCTACGAAGGTTATGCGATTGCTATGGGAAGGGCTTGGCTTCGGCTGGGGAGAAACCGTTTATTCCGGCGTCACATTTCCTCTTGTAGAGCCTGGCCTCCAACATGCCGCGCGCCTTGGTTATAAACGTATTGTCGTATTTCCATATTTCCTCTTCACCGGTATCCTGATTAAGCGCATTTATGACTATACGGACAAAGTGGCTGCCGCTCATCCAGATATAGAATTCATAAAAGCGCCGTATCTGAATGACCACCCACTGGTCCTCGATAGTTTCGCTGAGCGTGTCACCGAGATCCTTGAAGGCACAAACAATATGAATTGCGGTATGTGCAAATATCGGGAAAAGGCCCTTGGCTTTGAAGATGAAGTAGGACTGAAGCAAGAGAGCCACCATCATCATGTGGAGGGTATCGGGACCGGACAAGCCAAGCTACCTTCGCAAGCCCATGACCATACAAATAGCCATGATCACAGCCATAATCATGACCACCATCACCATCCCTACCCTTACGCTGATCACCCGCTCGGACCGGTTAGTATGAAAGAAGGCGACAAGTAGATACGATGTATAACTATCTGCGATCCCCGCAATCGATTTACGATAAATCCTTTGCCATAATACGAGAAGAGACTGATTTTTCAGGCATGAGCGATCCCATGCGGTCAATTGCCACCCGAATTATTCATGCGTGCGGCATGCCGGAAGTCTTATCCGAGCTTTCCTACAGCAATGATATAACGGAAGCGGCTATCTCTGCCTTGCAAAATGGTGCCCCAATTCTTTCCGATTGTGAAATGGTAACGCATGGCATTATCAAGCGTTTCCTGCCCGCAAATAACGACATCATTTGCACGCTAAACCGTCCAAATGTTCCAACTTTGGCGACGGAGCTGAACACAACCCGATCTGCGGCTGCAATAGAATTATGGAGTGATCAACTTGATGGCGCCGTTGCAGTCTTTGGCAATGCCCCGACTGCGTTGTTTCATCTACTGGAAATAATTAACGGGAATGGCCCGAGACCCGCCGCAATACTAGGCTTTCCGGTCGGCTTTGTTGGTGCTGCAGAATCCAAATCTGCACTCGCCGAAAACCTCCTCGACATTCCCTACATAACTCTTCTTGGGCGCAAAGGTGGAAGCGCGATGGCTGCTGCCACGGTTAATGCGATTGCACGCCTCGCAGGAGAGCAAACGTGACAGCTTGGCTTAGTATCGTTGGCATCGGTGAAGAAGGACTCTCCACCCTAAAACCCGAAGCACGCACCGCCATCGATTCAGCCACAATGCTTGTGGGTGGCGAACGTCATCTTGCATTGGTTCCCGATGATGGACGCGAACGGAAAACATGGGCCAGCCCACTAATGGATCTGGTTCATGAAATAATTGCTCGTCGCGGCGAGAAAATCTGCATCCTTGCAACCGGCGACCCACAGCATTTTGGCATTGGTGTTACTTTTACCAAGCGACTCCCGATCGATGAACTGGCAATTTATCCTTCGGTTTCCGCATTCAGCCTCGCTGCTTCTCGTCTGGGCTGGGATCTTTCTCATATCGATTGTTTGACTTTGCATGGCCGGCCGCTTGAATTACTGATTCCGAACTTAACCAACAGGGCGAAAATACTTGCTTTATCTGACTCTGGCAATACGCCATATGAGGTTGCAAAACTGCTGAGCACGCACGGTTATGGTCGTTCTGAGATGACCATTCTAGAGCATATGGGTGGACTGGACGAAAAAATCACAACAGTTGACGCGTTTCACTTGGGCGACATTCAGTTTCGAGACTTCAACACCATCGCCCTCAACTGCAAATCAGATTCTGGCACACAACTCTTGTCACGAGAGCCCGGCCTACCTGACACCGCCTTTGTGCATGACGGTCAATTGACCAAACAGGAAATTCGAAGTGTGACACTCGCGGCTTTGGTGCCGCTGCCCGGCCAACTCCTTTGGGATGTCGGCGCAGGATCCGGATCCATTGGGATTGAATGGATGAGATGCCACGGCTCCAATCAGGCAATTGCCGTTGAAAACCATAAAGAACGGCTCGGCTACATCCGCGAAAACAAATTGAAACTTGGTGTGCCGGGACTAACCATCGTTTCCGAAAAGGCTCCGGCGTCGCTTCAACATATACCGGCACCTGATGCAATATTTATTGGTGGCGGATTATCCGTCGAAGGTTTATTTGAAACCTGCTGGACCGCGTTAAAACCTGGCGGGCGACTGGTCGCCAATGCCGTCACAATTGAAGGTGAGGGTATTCTTTTTGACCAACATGATTTATATGGCGGTTCATTAACTCGCATTAACATTTCCCGGGCCGAAAAAATCGGAAAATTCAACAGCTGGAAACCCTTTAGGCAAGTGACGCAATATAGATTGATTAAACAATGACAGGCACTCTTTATGGCCTTGGAATAGGACCTGGTGATCCGGACCTTATTACCGTCAAGGCCTTAAAAATACTGCAAGCAACCCCCGTGTTGGCGTATCCCGCATTGGAAGACGGCGATAGTCTCGCCCGTGCAATCGTCGCGCCTCACCTCAACACGCCAAAAACCGAAATTGCCATCCGGATACCGATGACCGTTGATCGCGCCCCCGCACAAAAAGCGTATGATATTGCGGCACAAGAGATTAGCCGCCACCTCATTGACGGCCAAAATGTTGTTGTACTGTGTGAGGGTGATCCCTTTTTTTACGGATCCTTTATGTATTTATTCGGTCGTATAGCCGAAAAATTTCCTGTCGAGGTCGTTCCCGGCGTTTCATCTTTAACTGCCTGCGCGACAGCTTTGCAATCCCCTTTATCAGCACGCAATGATGTTCTCACAGTATTGCCGGCACCTCTACCTTCTGACATATTGGCAGCGCAACTGGAAGCAACAGATAGCGCGGCAATAATGAAAGTCGGACGCCATTTCGAGCGCGTCCGAGACCTCATTATTAATCTGGGGTTGGAAGACAACGCCCGTTACATTGAGCGCGCGACAATGGTTAATGAAAAAATTTTGCCTTTGCGGGAGGTACCTGCCGATGCGGCACCGTATTTCTCTATGATCCTCATCCATAAACGGGGACAAGCATGGAAATAAATCCTCCCGTCGCGATCGTCCTGCTTAATGAAAGTGGACGAACGACAGCCAATCAACTTCAAGCGCTCTTCCCGGACGCCCTAATCCATGGTTTAGCGGGCCGAGTGAAGCAAGCAGATCTCACATTTCAACAAACAGCTCTACATATACAGGAACTGTTCCGGGCGAAGACACCGATAATCGGAATTTGCGCGTCAGCGATACTTATCCGTTGTTTAGCTCCGGTTCTCGCAAACAAGCTTGCCGAACCCGCCGTCGTGGCCGTTGCCGATGACGGCACGAATATCGTACCGCTTCTGGGGGGCCATCATGGCGCAAATGATTTAGCCCGCGAAATAGCAGCTGCTCTAAATGGACATGCAGCTGTGACGACTGCCAGCGATGTTCATTATAATATTGCTCTTGATTCCCCTCCCGAAGGATTGGCTATCGCCAATTCACAGCATTTAAAATCATTTATGAGCGCCGTGTTGTCCGGTGAAACAATCAAACTCGTTGGCCATCACGACTGGATTGCGCACTCAAACTTGCCTTTTTCAGACGCGGGGCAATTAAATATTGAAATAACGACGCAAAGCCGGACTGGAAATGATCGCTCTCTTATTTTTCACCCGAAAACGCTTTCGCTCGGTGTTGGCTGCGAACGGAATACGGACCCGGCTGAAATCATCGGACTCGTAAAAACCGTTCTTGATGAGAACAATTTGAGCCCGCTTTCTATCGGCTGCGTCAGTTCTATTGACGTAAAATCAGACGAGCTGGCTGTCCATTCCGTTGCGCAGTATTTCGGCATGACACCTCGGTTCTTCAATGCAGAATTACTTGAAAAAGAAGCGCCACGCCTCAAAACACCCTCTGATGTTGTTTTTGCTGAAGTCGGTTGTCATGGCGTAAGTGAAGGTGCCGCCCTTGTCGCCGCGGGGGAAACCGGAAATCTAATAGTTGCAAAGCATAAATCCAAAAGAGCAACTACCGCTATCGCGTTAGCAACGGATCCACTTAAATCAAACAATATTGGGAACGCACAAGGCAAACTTTCAGTTATTGGTATCGGTCCCGGCCAAGATCTCTGGCGTACGCCTGAAGCCAGTCACCTCATTGCGGAAGCGACGGACCTCGTTGCTTATAGCCTATACCTGGATCTATTGGGGCCAAGCATTGCTGGCAAGACGCGCCATGATTACGGCTTGGGCGAAGAAGAAACGCGCGTAAGAGCTGCCCTTGATTTGGCTGCAAAAGGTAAGAATGTCGCTCTCATTTCCTCCGGAGATATTGGCATCTACGCGATGGCTACTTTGGTTTTCGAGCTTATCCAGCACGAGAAAAAATCAATGTGGGATCGACTTGATATTCAAGTAACCCCAGGCATTTCTGCTTTGCAGGCTGCCGCGGCACGGGCTGGCGCGCCACTCGGGCATGACTTCTGCACCATATCTCTCTCAGACCTCCTAACTCCGTGGGACGTTATAGAGCGTCGGATAGAGGCCGCCGCCGCCGGTGATTTTGTCATTTCATTTTACAACCCGGTTTCGCTCAAGCGGCGCACGCAATTGCATGCTGCCAAAGAAATACTGCTTCGCCATCGACCTGACAGCACGCCCGTTATCATTGCACGGAATTTAGGACGCGAGACAGAGAGTGTAGCTTTCGTTTCACTCATAGACCTTGATCCGGAGCAGGTAGACATGCTGACTTTAGTAATGGTGGGTTCTAGTGAAAGCCAGATAGCAGAAACAAACTCAGGCAACAAACGCTGGGTATTTACGCCGCGAGGGTACGCCGGGAAAATGAAAATTTCGACCTTAAAAACAGGAACGCAAGTATGACCGTCTATTTTATTGGAGCTGGCCCGGGCGCAGCTGATTTAATTACCCTTCGCGGCAGAGATCTCATTGCCGCATCTCCAGTTTGCCTCTACGCGGGTTCATTGGTGCCTGTGGAAATTCTCACGCACGCTCCCAAAGACGCGCTGATCATAGATAGTGCTCCTTTGACACTGGATGAGATTATTGCGGAAATGATCAAGGCCAACGATCAAGGATTAGATGTTGCACGGGTACATTCAGGCGATCCATGCCTATATGGTGCCATAGGTGAGCAAATGCGCCGGTTGGACGATTTGAAAATTGACTACACTATTACTCCAGGTGTTCCGGCCTTTGCCGCCGCTGCTGCCGCTTTAAAAACGGAGTTTACACTCCCTGAGGTCAGTCAAACCGTTATTCTGACACGGACTTCGATGAAAGCAACTGCGATGCCAAATCGTGAGGACCTGCCAACACTAGGATCCTCAGGCGCTACACTCGCCATTCACCTTTCCGTTCGCAATTTGCGTGCGGTTACCGCCGACCTCATTCCACATTACGGAGAAGATTGTCCTGTGGCAGTAGTCTTTAGAGCCAGCTGGCCTGACGAAAGCATTATTCGAGGCACATTGTCAGATATTCGTGAAAAAGTTAGGGCGGAGAAAATCACGCGAACCGCTCTTATTATTGTTGGGCGCGTTCTGGAGGCAAAAGACTATCGCGACAGTGCGCTTTATCACGCCGACCACGTCCACGTATTAAGACCGAAGCGCAAAGGCCAAAAGATAACGGCAGCGTCTACGACCTAAACAGCGCGATAACATCTTCTACTGTTGCCAGGGTACTTACTTTCGGCACTATCGGTCGGTCAATCATGATAACCGGAAGCTGGAGCGTGCGTGCAGCGACGATTTTTGCGAACGTTGCGGCACCGCCGCTATTCTTGCTTACGACAACATCCACTTGGTGTCGTTGAAGTAACGCAATCTCGTCGTCCATTTTGAACGGCCCGCGATCTTGGATAAAAAGGGTTTTGGAACCAACAGGTTCAAAAATTACCTTTTCAATACTCCTCGCGAGAAAAAATTTATCCGTCAGATCGGCAAAATGTTCAAGTTCTTGACGACCCACAGATAGGAAAACACGCGCATACTCTGCCAATGCGGGGGCGGCTTCCATTATTGTTGGAACGGAGATCCATTGATCTCCTGTCGTAGCCTCCCAAGGCGGTCGTTGGAATCGTATGTAAGAAATCTCTTTTGCTCGGCAAACGGAAGCCGCGGTTTGAGTTATTTTCGCGGCGTAAGGATGACTAGCATCGACAACCCATTGAATATTATTCTCATCCAAAAACCCTGCCAAACCATCGGCACCACCGAATCCACCCGTTACAACGAGCCCTTTCAATTCTGCCGGAATTTCTGTTCTGCCCGCGAGCGAAGTAACAAGCTTTACGCCCTCAAGCTCCTCCAAAACTGCGTTCACTAGTCGAGCTTCCTCTGTCCCACCAATCAACAATACACGCGTTTGATCATTCATGGCTTCGACCCACTAGTTGGCCTTCGCGGTCAAATATAAGTACTTCAATTACTGTCGATTTACCGCCGATTTCAGACGCGGTGATTTTTGCCTTTTCGGCTACCATGCCTGCTAACGGTAAATTGGATTGTCGCGCCCATTCGAGAACCTGCATCGCTGTGTTAGCTGTGCGGACTTTACGGATTAACTCTTCAGTTGCTCCAAGTTCTTCCAGTTGATCAGAAAGCCAATTGAAATCCACTCGACTACGCCCTGAATGCAAATCCATATGCCCTTGAGCCAGCTTCGTTATTTTTGCAAATCCCCCAGCGATAGTCAGCATCGGAATAGGATGTTTACGAATGTATTTCAAGACCCCGCCAGCAAAGTCACCCATATCCAATAAAGCAACTTCTGGTAAGCCATAAAGCTCGGTGACTGCCTTTTCAGATGTCGACCCTGTGCTGGCTGCTAAATGCGGTTCCCGTGCGGCTTTGGCGACATCAATACCGCGATGCAACGATGCGATCCAGGAAGCGCATGAATACGGCACGACAATTCCTGTTGTTCCCAGGACAGACAGTCCGCCAACGATCCCCAATCGTCCGTTCATGGTGCTTTGAGCTAGTTCAAGCCCATTTTCAATTGCCACTTCAATTTCAATATCAACCGGCCGTCTCCCCGCCGATGCCAGCTCTACAACAACATCCCTCATCATTTGTCGTGGCACAGGATTGATCGCTGGCTCGCCGACCGGTATGGGCAACCCGTCCAGTGTTACAATCCCCACACCTTCTCCTGCCCGAAAGATCACTCCATCGCCACTTTTCGCTTTTCTAACAGTAACAATAATACGCGCTAGATGGGTCACATCAGGATCATCACCGGCATCTTTAATGATGCTCGCCGAAGCGTAATCCGCCCCTTTTTCTTCTGTGGCGAGAGCAAACGCTGGTTTCTGCCCCTTTGGCAGGGTAATTGTTACCGGATCGGGAAACTCGCCGCCAAAAAACGCTGTTAGAGCGGCCTTCGTTGCAGCAGTTGCACAGGCACCCGTTGTCCACCCAAAGCGCAGTTCTTTTTTATCCGGTTCTGTCATATTGTTATTTATAGGCTGACATGTCACAGATGGCTAGGCGTAGACAAAATACATGTGTACAAGACAAATATGGATAGAATTTTAAAAAATATACCGGCCTTCGAACCAGGTTCGGTATGGTTAGTAGGCGCCGGACCAGGCGATGCGGGTTTGTTGACTCTTTACGCCTATGAGGCTCTCCGTCAAGCTGACGTTCTTGTCTATGATGCGTTGGTGGGAAAAGATATTTTGCGCCTGACTGGGCCAGATACCTTATTGGAATATGCAGGTAAACGTGGAGGGAAACCATCTGCAAAGCAACAAGATATTACCGAAAGACTGATCACCTTAGCGAAAGAAGGTAAAAAGGTTCTTCGCCTTAAGGGCGGCGACCCATATATCTTTGGTCGAGGTGGTGAAGAAGCCCTAACGCTTGCAGCACATAATATCCCTTTTCGAGTTATCCCCGGTATTTCATCGGGCGTCGGTGGCCTTGCCTACGCCGGCATTCCACTTACACACCGAGATACAAATTCGGCTGTTACTTTTTTGACTGGGCATGACGCGACGGGCGACGTTCCAAATGTCGATTGGGAGCATATTGCCAAGGGCTCCCCGGTAATTGTTCTGTACATGGCGCTTAAGCATATTGAAATAATTTGTGACCGTCTGATAGGATTTGGCCGCTCACCAGATGATAGCGTCGCCGTCATTTTCAAGGCGACGACGGAAGATCAGAAAGTTGTCGTCACCGATTTGAAAAATGCGGCGCGGGATGTCGTCGCAAGCGGTCTAAAACCACCTGCCCTGATAGTCATTGGAGAAGTCGTAAAATTGCGCCCCCAATTGGATTGGTTTAGCCACTTCCTCAACCAAGCAAAAAAAAATTGACCATGGAGGAAAAAGTCGCCCCCTCGTTGATTATAGGCGCACCGGCTTCCGGTTCGGGGAAGACAACCCTCACCCTCGCAATTTTACGGGCTTTGTACCGTCGTGGTCGTTCTGTTAGTTCCTACAAAATAGGGCCAGACTATATCGACCCTGTTTTTCATCGACAGGCATCCAATCTCACCTGTTACAATATTGACCCTTGGGCCATGTCATCGCAGACGATTCCCAGTATATTGTATGAAGTATTGAAGAACAAAGACATCGCCATAGGTGAAGGCGTTATGGGTCTCTTTGACGGTGCGCAAAACGGGAGTGGATCTACCGCTGATATTGCAGTCGCCCATGATATCCCTATCGTGCTTGTTGTCGATGCAAAGGGGCAAGCCGCCAGTGTGGCTGCCTTGTTGACAGGTTTTAATTCGTATCGTAAAGATGTCTCCATCGCCGGTGTTATATTTAACAAAGTTGGTGGACCGGGTCATGTTCGATTACTCTGTGAGGCAGCAGAAAAGGTTGGCCTCCCAATGCTTGGTTGCGTTCCAAAATCAAACCTTCTCGCGCTAGATCACCGACATTTGGGCCTGGTGCAGGCGAGGGAAACACAGGGACTTGAGAATTTCTTAAACGCTGCTGCAGATTTAGTTTCCGATCATGTTGATTTGACGGCTCTCAGCAATTTGGCACGTCCTGTTGCTGGAATCACGCAAAACCCACTTAAAATTCTTTCCCCAATTGGCCAGCATATTGCAATCGCGGACGATGACGCCTTTTCCTTCACCTATCCACATATACTTGAGGGCTGGAAAAACGCCGGCGCGTCTCTTTCTTTCTTCTCTCCTCTGCGCAATCAGGTACCCTCTGCGCAAGCGGATGCTATTTTTCTACCGGGTGGTTATCCCGAGTTGCATTGCGAAAAACTCAGCAATAATTCCCAATTCAAGGCAGCAATGATCGCCGCCGCTGCAAACGGCGCAAAGATTTATGGAGAATGCGGTGGGTTTATGGCCTTGGGAGATTGCTTGATAGATAATGAGGGACACCCGCATCAAATGTTAGGTTTGCTACCAATCACAACGTCCTTTTCCGAACCAAAGCTTCATCTCGGATACCGGAACGCCATCCTTCAGCAAGATAGCTTCCTCGGATCAAAGGATACTCTGTTCAAAGCCCACGAATTTCATTACGCGCATATGACTGCGACATCGTCACAATCGGCTTTATTCGGTATTTCTAACGCACGCGACGAAAACTTGGGTAGCGTTGGCGCTATTTCAGGAAATGTCGCGGGATCCTTTATTCATCTAATCGATAAAGTGACGTTATGAGAGAAATAACTTCACCCGAACTAACCCTTATCCTTGGTGGCGCGCGATCTGGTAAAAGTCGGTTTGCGGAAGATCTCGTTATACAAACGGCACTCCCCAGAATTTATCTTGCCACTGCCCAAGCCTATGATGAAGAGATGACCTCCAGAATTTCCAATCATAGAAGTGAACGGGGAGAAAATTGGGTAACCGTTGAAGAGCCGCTGAATCTATTGCAGGCTCTGCAAGAATATTCTTCCGTTACGAATATCGTTCTCGTCGATTGCTTGACGCTTTGGGTTAGCAATCTGATGGGAGAAGGGTATTCCGTTGAAAAGGCCATTGATCAATTGATCGATGGATCGCACGACTTTCGCGGATCCATTGTTTTCGTTTCCAATGAGGTCGGTCAGGGCATCGTTCCGGAAAATGCCATGGCCCGGGAATTTCGCGATCATGCCGGTCGGTTGCATCAACGATTAGCAGAAAAAGCAAATTCGGTTTATTTTGTTACTGCCGGTCTCGCACGAAAGCTAAAGTGACTTTATGACGACAAACCTCTCAAACGACAAAGTACCTTCTTACAATGGAACCTGGACCCAGGATTTTCTGGTAACGTTGGTTTTTTTAACACGTCTGCCTATTTCGCTTCGATTTTCCTTTGATATGAGTGCTTTGAAATCTGCTTGCCGTTGTTTCCCGTTGATTGGTATTATTGTTGGCGGCCTTTCTGGAGCCGTCTTCATAGTCGCAATTGCAATTGGCCTATCTCCCCTCCTTTCGGCTTTCTTAGCAATTGCGTCCCAAACTCTCCTAACCGGTGCTTTACATGAAGATGCAATTGGTGATGTTGCCGATGGGTTTGGCGGTGGTACAACCCAATTGAAAAAACTTGAAATTATGCATGATAGCCGAGTGGGAACCTATGCTGTTCTTGCTTTGATTTTTATTATTGGTATGAAAGTCGTCGCTCTTTCAAGTCCCGTCAGTCCGATGATGATCTTTGCAATTCTTGTTTCTGCAGCCGCTGTCAGCAGAGCACTTATGACGTGGGGAATGTATTTAATGCCATCTGCCCGAACCGACGGTTTGGGCCATGGCGCAGGTCGTCCGCCAATACTAGCTCCCCTTTCGGCAACTGGCATTGCTGTTCTCGTCGCTATCATCTCTCTTGGAAATCTAGTCGGCGCGACCGCCCTGCTCGCAGCTATAATCGGTGCGGCTGTGATGGGCTTTATTGCTTATAGACAAATAGGCGGCCAAACCGGAGATGTGCTAGGTGCTATCCAGCAAGTCTCCGAACTGGCATTCATTGTCGCCTGTGTTGCTCTTCTTACTTGACGCGAAGAACCTAACCTTCGATTTTTTCGACACCATCAAACGTCAGAACAGCATCTTCGCCAAGAGTGATCGTTCCTGCCGCGTCTTCAGAAAGAAAGATATCACCATTGTCCGCAGTTTCGACAGATCCACTGGTAAGATTGAGCCAGTCACTCAGGTCACCGGAGGGCAACCCATCTGACAATGCGATCGTATCAGACCAACCACCGCCGTCTCCCCCAATGAACGTATCTGTTCCACTATCCATACCAAAGAAATAAATGTCACTTCCATCACCACCATGGGCATAATCGTCGCCTGCCCCGCCGGTCATTTCATCATTTCCATCTTGGCCATACATACGATCATTGCCATCGTCGCCTGACATTTTATCATCGCCATCGCCGCCGTATAGACGATCTTCACCGTCGCCGCCAGTTAGCGTGTCGTCCCCATCGCCGGCGGTTAGATAATCGTTGCCGTCACCCGCATCTAATTTGTCATCCCCGGCATCTCCGATTAGCGTGTCAGTACCATCGCCGCCCGAAACATTATCATTCCCTTTTCCACCATGCAGGTAATCAGTTCCATCACCGCCTGTAAGCTTGTCATCACCATCTTGACCATACAGCGTATCATCGCCGGTATCGCCGGTGAGGCGGTCGTCGTCATCCCCACCGTACATACGATCGTTGCCATCACCACCGGTGAGCTTGTCGTCGCCGTCGCCGCCGTTCACGTAATC
>NZ_JBALWD010000013.1:0-94654 GCF_036960985.1 Sneathiella sp.
GAAGGGGAAGTGATTTATACTTTGATGCCGCTTCCTGAAGAAGAGGAAAGCTGGGCGGAGCTGGAAGTCATGTTCTCGACGGCAAAAGGAAATGTTCGCCGGAACCGCCTCAGTGATTTCTCGAACGTGAAATCAAACGGCAAAATCGCGATGAAGCTTGATGAAGATGATCAGCTTATTGGTGTTAAAATCTGTACAGAAGCTTCCGATGTTCTGCTTGTCGCACGTCAGGGTAAATGTATTCGCTTTAGAGCTACAGACGTTCGTTTATTTAAAGGGCGAGATTCCAGCGGCGTTCGCGGTATGAGACTTGCCAAAGATGATAGTGTTATTGGCATGTCGATTTTAAATCACGTTGATATTGAGATAGAACAGCGCGACGCGTATTTGAAAGCACGCCGTTCTGCGAATGAAGACGGTGTTGTTCAGGAATATGGTAACATATTACCGGAGCTTTATGCCGAACTGTCTGTACAGGAAGAAGTCTTATTGGCTATCACTGTGAATGGCTATGGTAAACGGACAAACGCTTATGAATATCGTGTGACCAATCGCGGTGGGCAGGGAATTATCAATATCGAAACATCTAGCAGAAACGGGGATGTTATTTCGACTTTCCCAATCACGGTAGATGAGCAGATTATGCTGGTTACTAACGGTGGTAAACTTATAAGAACTCCTGTTACTGATATCCGCATTGCTGGACGTAATACCCAAGGGGTGACGTTGTTTAAAACGGCTAAGGGTGAGAAAGTTGTTTCTGTAACGGCTTTGGCGGATGCAAAGTCAGAAGAAGACAGCGCTGATGATGTTGAAGGTAATGACGAAGATGAAACGACTATTTCACCATCAGAAAATAATTCTATTCCCGACACAGATGAAAGCTAACATCAAGAATTAGCAAATACAGAGAAGGAAAGACCATGTCAAAGAATCGGGTCGGGTTGTACCCCGGCACTTTTGATCCCATAACATTGGGCCATTATGATATTATCAAACGGGCTTCAAAACTCGTTGATACACTTGTTATTGGCGTTGCAATGAATCCAGGGAAGAACCCGTTATTTACAGTAGAAGAACGGGTCAGCATGGTCTCAAAAATGACCGAAGAGTTTCCCGGAACCAATTTTGTGGTTAAGCCTTTCAACAATTTGCTTATGCATTTCGCAGAAGAAGTTGGGGCCGCAATTATTATCCGTGGACTTCGCGCTGTATCGGATTTTGAGTATGAATTCCAAATGGTTGGTATGAATAGACGACTGAATTCTGAAATTGAAACCGTTTTTCTGATGGCTTCAGATCAGCATCAATTTATTGCTTCAAGCCTGGTGAAAGAAATTGCTTTATTGAACGGCGATATAACAAAATTTGTTTCAGCAACAACTGCGAAAAATATCGTAGAACGTGTTGCCGAAATACATAATAGATCTTAATTATACGAAAATTGGGGCAGACCCAAGCAAAACAGGAGTGGCAGAATGGCCGGTGATCTTGAAAATACCTTATACCTTGAATTGAAAAATGGCCGTGTTGTCATCGAAATGCGACCGGACCTTGCACCAAATCATGTAGCCCGGATAAAGGAACTCGCACGTACTGGATTTTATGATGGAATAGTTTTCCACCGGGTAATTGATGGTTTTATGGCCCAGACGGGATGTCCTGACGGAAACGGAATGGGCGGCTCAGGACAAAATCTAGCTTCCGAATTTACAGAAGAGCCCCATGTCGAAGGTACTTGTTCCATGGCGCGCGCAGGTCATCCTGATAGCGCGGATAGCCAGTTCTTCCTTATGTTGGCCCGCTCACCTCATCTGGATAATCAATATTCTGTTTGGGGTCAGGTGGTTGAAGGAATGGAGCATGTCCATGCCATTAAGAAAGGCGACAGCATGTCCAATGGATCCGTCGCAGATCCTGAGAACATTGTAAGCTTGAAAGTCGCGGCTGACGTCGCGTAAGGAAATTTTATCCTTGGAAGGAGCGAACGGTCTGCGCGAGCATGCCGTTCGTTTGCGTTTGAGACATGAAGGTTGATGATTTTGATTTTGATCTGCCACCTGAGCGGATTGCGGACCGACCCGCAATTCCACGGGAGACAGCGAAACTTTTATGCGTCGAAGATAGTATCACCGATAATCTGGTATCAGACTTACCTGACCTGTTGAAGGCTGGGGATCTCCTTGTATTTAACGATACCAAGGTTATTCCGGCACGCTTGCGCGGTATGCGGCGCGGGGCAAAAGTTGAAGTGACCCTGCATAAGAATGTTTCAGCCGACAGTTGGCACGCATTCGCTAAACCTGCAAAAAAGCTGAAACCCAGTGATATTATTACTTTCTCAGATGATTTTACCGCATTGGTTACGGAAAAGCGAGGGGGCGGGGAAGTGGCTTTAGCCTTTTCGGTTTCCGGTCCCGAACTGATGGAGAAACTGTTGGTGTATGGTGAAATACCGTTGCCTCCCTATATCAGTAGTTTGCGGGCAGTTGATGACCGGGATTTGACGGATTACCAGACAATCTTCGCTAAAGATGAAGGGGCGGTCGCCGCACCCACAGCTGGCTTGCATTTTACCGATGATTTGATGTCAAAGTTTATGTCGAAAGGAATAGATACCGTAACGTTGACCCTACATGTAGGCGCCGGTACTTTCTTACCTGTTAAAGTAGAGGATACATTGGATCATAAGATGCATTCTGAGATAGGTATTATTAGCCCCGAGGCTGCTGAGAAGATTAACAAGTGCAAATCTGCTGGCGGACGGATCGTTTCAGTCGGCACGACGAGCCTTCGTCTCCTGGAAAGTGCCTGTGATAACGACGGTTGCATACATCCTTTCGATGGTGAAACTGATATTTTTATTACTCCAGGCTATCGTTTCAAAGCTGTTGATCTTCTTATTACCAATTTCCACTTACCTAAATCTACCCTGTTTATGCTGGTATCAGCATTTTCTGGCTTGGAGAAAATGCATGATGCCTATCAGCATGCCATTGAGGGTGAGTACCGATTTTACTCTTATGGGGACTGCTCATTGCTGTATCCAGGATCATGACTGAAAAGAAATTTAATTTTACAATTAGTGCGACAGATGGGGCTGCACGTCGCGGCACTATATCAACGGCACATGGCGAAATCCGAACGCCTGCATTTATGCCGGTTGGGACCGCTGCCACCGTAAAAGGCATGACGCCGGAAGCCGTGCGGCAAACCGGTGCCGATATACTTCTTGGCAATACTTATCACTTGATGCTCCGGCCCGGTGCTGAGCGCGTTGGACGGCTTGGTGGATTGCATAAATTCATGAATTGGGAGCGGCCGATCCTAACTGATTCTGGTGGCTTTCAGGTGATGTCTTTAAACGAGCTTCGCAAGATAGACGAGAACGGTGTCATCTTTAAATCACATATCGACGGCAAACGTTTTGAGCTAACACCAGAACGATCTATGGAAATTCAGAATCACCTAGATGCAACCATAACGATGGTGTTCGACGAATGTACGCCATACCCCGCTGACCATAAAACGGCGGCAACCTCTATGCGGCGATCCATGCGATGGGCGAAGAGGTCATCGGAGGCTTTTGAAGCGAGACAAGGCTATGGTCTTTTTGGAATTGTGCAGGGTTCAACTTATGAAGATTTGCGATTGGAATCTGTGAATGCTTTGACCGATATCGGGTTTGAGGGATATGCTATCGGCGGTCTTGCCGTCGGTGAAGGTCAGGCCGCAATGTTTAGCACTCTTGAATTTACCACACCAGAGATGCCAGCTGACAAGCCGCGTTATCTCATGGGAGTTGGCAAGCCTGATGACCTAGTAGGCGCTGTTATGCGTGGTATCGACATGTTCGATTGTGTTCTACCTACGCGTTCAGGCCGCAATGCACAGGCCTTTACCCGGTTCGGGACAGTCAACATACGAAATGCACGCCATGCGGATGATGATCGACCTTTGGATGAGCAATGCGGATGCCCGGCTTGCCAGAGCTATTCTCGCGCTTACTTGCACCATCTTTTCAAAGCTAAGGAAATTTTAGGTGCAACACTCCTGACATGGCATAATTTGCAATATTACCAAGATTTAATGAAGGGCATGCGCGCCGCTATTGAGGAAGGAGCGTTGGCCTCCTTCGCCCTAGATTTTTTTGCGGCACAGGAGAGCGGGGACATCGAGGCTCTTTAGGGGATGTGTAAAAGGAAGAAAGTAATCGAAGCCATTCTTGCCGTCGAGGGGAGGGTGGAATGGACAAAAACAGCTTCGATCAACCTTGGACCTTCCTATCTTTCATTGAGAGTATTAAGATCCCGTTAATACGTGCGGCTGTACATGATTGAGCCCCGAAAAGTGATTGGGAAAAAGAGCAATGATAATCTACGGTATTGGAAATTGTGATACGTGCAAGAAAGCTCTTAAATGGCTGAGCCAAGAAGGTATCCAACATCATTTCCATGATTTGCGAAAAGACGGATTTGATCAAGAAACGGCAAAAGCGTGGTTATCGAAGATTGATGCTGACATACTAATCAACAAACGTGGTACGACATACCGCAACCTCGAAAATTCTCAAAAAGAGATATTGGAATCTGGTGATCAATCACCATTGCTCGCTGAATTACCGACCTTGATGAAAAGGCCGATATTCAAACTTGCAGATGACTATCTGGTGGGTTTTAAAGATGACCAAAAGGCAAGGATAGCTGATTATGCAAAAACAAAACTCTAGAGTTTTTAGCTGAGTTTTTGCACATAGCAAAGAACATGGTCGACATCGATCTGATTTTCGCTGAGCGGCAGGGCAATTACCCGCAATGGTATTTCATCGAAAACTGACGGAAAATACTCGGTCCCGTGGGCCGGTTTTCCGGTATTTGCGACATCGCGTGCCAAACTCAAAACCCAATCAACAACCATTGGCGAGAAATCAATATCCGTGGTGAAATCACGCAGAGGGTTGGCTCTTTTTGCCGATTGCCGTAGCTCATTGGAAAAACTAGATTCTAACTGTAACCGTCCTGACGAATGATTACCGTGAACCAAAACACAATTGGGCCAAAATTTCCCAATTTTCTGGGTATCGAGACTTTGCCAGGTTGGATAACGGTTCCCGTTTCGAATTTCCATCCAATAACTCAGAATATCCGGTGTTTGCACTTTTTTCTGCCAACCAGGGGCCGATGCTGGCCGCGCCCAGTTCGCTCGGCGTGGCGGAACAGCGGACGCAGCAGGAGGCGCTTGCTTTTTCGGTGGCGTCGTCGCGGGTTTCTTTGTCCCGATAATCGGTTTTGGTTGGGATAGAGCTACTTCCTTTTTCCCTACTGCAGGCTTAGGCGTTTTTGGTTTAGGCGCTACATTACGTGTTTCTTTTGAAATCGGGGCTGGAACAGGCTTTTCGGCGGCCGGTTTCGATTTCGCCTGTTTTTTCTGTGCAGGAGATGTCGGCGCTTTATTAGAAGGAGCTTCAAAAAGATCTGAACCGGTAGCCTCAAAAACCGGCTCCGCCACTGGTATCTCTGGTTTGCTGGCTTCCAATTCTTCAGCGAGAACCTGTAGCCGATCAGTTATGTCCCCGGATTTTGCTTTCTTTTTGGAAGAGTTAGTAGAATCCTTCGGCCGTCTTACTTTGATTTTTGACAAAGAAGCCGCGTTATCCGCTATTTCTAGTTCTTTTTTTGCTATATTTTCACGCATAGACTATCACTTCCATCAAAGAGACGATTTATCCAAAACACAAGCGCAAGATTCCGGAAGTATGCTGGATCCGTGTTTTGATACATATTCTTCTAACGCGGTTTCGAAAATTGCCTGCGCAGACATTTGCGTATGAGCGGCAATGAGTTTCAGCTGCAAATGGTCTTTAGGTGCCATACGTACAGATATTCTAATGCGGCCGAGTTTGTCTTTGGTGAGCTTAGAAACTTCAGTGGCAATTTCCGTGTATTGCTCCACCGGTAAAGGCTCAACGGGCTTCCGGCTGGAAAGCGCTTTGTAATCGCTACTAACTGGCGCCCTGCTTGTATGCTTTTGTAACAAAGGAGAGATTGCTTCGGAAGCGTTTGCATCATCTTCTTGTTCCCGAATTCGAGTAAAGACTGATAGTGGTTCATCTTCAGGTTTTGAAAAATCATAAATATCGTCTTCCGCGGCGATTGAGACGGTTTCATTCTCATGGAGAACAATGGCGTCTTCCGATGACAGATTTCCATGAGCTTCCGCTGATCCATTTTCTTCATGGGGATCTGCATATTCTCGGACCCGCTCATATATTCGGGAAACACCTGACTGGCGATTTGACTCGTCATCTAACAGCTTCGTAGGTGTCGCCGCACGAGATGCTGGTAAGGCTTTCCCTTTGGGCGCAATAAGTGAACTTGTTAAAAATGCTGCTTTCATAGTATTTCTTCTTTTCCTGAATAAACCGACACTCAGTTGTAAATCGCACCGTTATTACTGGCAGTTGCTGTCATTCCGTGGTTCGGGGACGCCGAGTAGGTCGGCGATAAACGTGCTATGCGTTCCTGGACGTACGACCAAAGCTTACTTATTTCTTCGCTGGACTTGGAAGAGGGGTTGAGTTCCATGGTTGTTCTGCCGTCGATCATACTGGATGCGAAATCAACACGTTGGTGAATGACAGAAGGAGCGAGTGTCCCATGTTGGGACAGAGCTATAGCGGCCTCGCTGGTAATACGGGCACGAGGTGTTGCCCCATTGACCACGAAAATCAGCGGCGTATTTAGTCCTTCAGCCAGTTCAACAGTTGCGCCAACGGCTCTCAAGTCATGAGGGCTGGGGCGAGTTGGAATAATCAGGAGATCCGCAAGTCCTATGACGTTGGCAATTGTAGAGGTGATCGCTGGTGGCGTATCAACAATCAAAAGACCAATGCCCATTTGTTCCATACGACCAATGTCAGCACTTAATCTTTCCACTGTCGTCCGTGCAAATAACGGGGTTTCCGCCTCGCGCTCGTTCCACCACTCAGAAAGGCTGCCTTGTGGATCTGTATCGACAAGGGCTACCGGCCCTTGTCCAGCCATTTCAGCCTGAACAGCCAAATGCCCCGCAAGTGTCGTTTTACCTGAGCCACCTTTTTGCGATGCGACGGCGATAACTTTCATTACAACTCTCCTGCACGGTTCTTATTAGCTGGAGAAGTTGCCGTTCTAAATTCTAAGCCGATCAACTTTTTCCAGATTTAACTATTGGAACAAAATTACCGATTAAAAATTAAAAGAGGCTTACGAATTAGCGCCAATCAGTATCAAAAATTAAGAAAATTGTAAGGAAATGAAAACCTGTTACTTTTCAGTATATTAGGCCGGGTAAGGAAGCTGATCCTTAGTCGAAAAAGTATAAAGAATGAGCATTTTTGATGCGCTCATTCTTTATATGTTTACAAATCAGGAAAATTTTGAGAAATCTGGTGAACGACGCTCCATAAAAGCTTGCATGGCTTCCATTGCCTCAGGAGATGTCAGGCGCGAACCAAAAGCCTGCAGTTCTGTTTCCATGGACGCTTTCACTTGATCCACATTGCCTTTCATTAGGGATTTCGTCAGCCGAACCGCTTCCGGTGCTTTCTTTGAAAGTTTTCGTGCAGCTGCCATCGCCGTTTCTTCTACTTGGCCTGATGCCGTAACAGCATTTACGATACCGGCGTCCAATGCCGCAGTCGCCGAAAAATTCTCTCCCAGTAAGAGTAACTCTGCCGCCCGTTGGTGGCCCAGCATTCGCGGCAACAAAAAGCTTGAAGCGGCTTCAGGCACGAGGGCCAGATTGACAAAGGGAAGTGCAAAACTGGCATTTTCCGACGCATATACAAGATCACAATGTAAAAGCATCGTTGTTCCAATTCCAATCGCCAAACCGTTCACGGCTGCAATTAATGGTTTTTGAATTTCAGCGAGGGCATAGAGAAATTGAACGACCGGCGCATCACCTCCTGATGCCGGATTTTGGATAAAATCCATAATATCGTTGCCACTTGTATAGCTGTCCTCGGTTCCTGTAATAAGGCTTACGCGAATCTCAGGGTTTTGTTCCGCTTCGCGCAAAGACTTGGCCAGCACAGCATACATATCTTGCGTTAGCGCATTTTTCTTTTCGGGCCGGTTGATTTTTAGTTTTTGGATCCCGTCCTCAATCGTTACGACAATAGCATTGGTCATGTTTGTTTTTCCTCCTTGGTGCTATCGCTGAATGTCAGCCTTCGCATTTTATGGGTAATTTTGTATCGGCCTTGATGGCGAAGATCAAAGAATAAACTGTTCATCAAGAATGCGTCTTTCCAGATTGTGCTCTGGATCGAAGAGAAGATGTAGGGTTGTCTTTCGTTGCTCTTCGATGACCACCGTCGACACGTCTCTAATTTCAACGGCATCGGCCACAGCGCTGACTGGACGTTTTTTTGATTCTAACACGCGCAATTCAATTTTCGCTTCTCGTGGCAAGATGGCTCCGCGCCATCGCCGAGGTCTAAACGCACTTATTGGTGTGAGGGCCAAAGCACCCGCATTGACGGGTAATATCGGGCCATGGGCAGAATAATTATAAGCAGTACTGCCGGCGGGCGTGGCGACGAGGACGCCGTCACAGGTCAGTTCTTCAACTTTCACATGGCCGTCTATCGATATTTGAATTTTCGCGGTCTGCCTGCTTTCCCGCAGTAACGAGACTTCATTGATGGCAAGCGCTTCGAATTTTTTGCCATGCATATCAACGGCAGTCATTTTGAGCGGATGAAGGTTTGTGATCTCTCCGGCTTGTAGCCGTTCGATCAGTCCTTCCTCTTTGTAGTTGTTGAGTAGAAATCCAATCGTGCCCTTGTTCATGCCATATATAGGCAGTTCTCTGGACATGAAAGTATGCATACTTTCCAGCATAAATCCGTCCCCGCCAAGCGCGACGATAATTTCAGCCTGGTCAATTGGGCAATGCCCATAAAGATGGATTAGTCGTTTTAAGGCGGCTTGCGCATCCGAAGTGTCGCTAGCCGTAAAGTGAATATTCATGCGCCGTTAACCGCCTGTGACGCTCATATGTCGGGCTACAGCAGGTTTGTCATCCGAATTACGGTCAATAATAAAGTCATGACCTTTGGGTTTGCGACCAATGGCTTCATCAATCGCTGAATCCAAAGCGGAAAAACCATTCTCGCCGCGAATGACGGCTTTTAAATCAGCATTGTCATTCTGCCCCAGGCACATATAAAGCATGCCGGTGCAGGTCAAACGCACGCGATTGCAGCTTTCGCAGAAATTATGGGTGAGGGGCGTTATAAATCCGATGCGTCCCCCGGTTTCAGCAACATCAAAGTAATCAGACGGACCGCCGGTCCGATATTCAGACGGTGTCATTGTCCAGGTTTCGGCGAGCTGCTTTTTCAATTCAGATAGCGGCAAGAATTGATCGGACCGCTGTTCATCAATGGCGCCCATGGGCATGGTTTCAATAAAAGTGATGTCCATACCTTCATCGCCGACCCATTTGATCAGATCATTACATTCATGATCGTTAAATCCTTTAACCGCAACCGTATTGATTTTGATTTTCAAGCCTGCTTTTTGCGCTGCCTTAATTCCGGCCATCACCTTTTCGAAGTTGCCCCAGCGGGTAATGTCCTGAAATTGATAAGGATCCAGCGTATCAAGGGATACATTGAGGCGTCGAACGCCCGCTTCATACAGCTCGTCTGCATACTTGCTTAACTGGCTACCGTTGGTTGTCAGCGTCAATTCATCCAGCTCGCCGCTCTTTATGTAGAGGCCGAGGTTTCTGAAAAGTTCCATAATTCCTTTTCTGACTAACGGCTCACCTCCGGTGATGCGGATCTTGCGCGCACCTTTGCGAATAAACGCGGCAGAAATTAATTCGAGTTCTTCTAGGCTCAGAACCTCTTTCTTCGGCAAAAAGGTCATATTTTCAGACATGCAGTATTTGCACCGAAAATCACACCTGTCTGTTACAGACACTCGTAAATAATTTACTTCTCTCCCGAAAGGGTCAATCACGGCCATATTCCAATATAAATGGAGGGTCAGATACTCAAGTAAAGAATATATTTTTCAGGGGGATTTGCAAGTCACGATGGGGTGTCGCCTAAATGGTGCTGGCGTACTTCAGTGTTCCTTGCATGAATTCGGCGTTAATCAACGCCTTTTTTGCTGCATCTTCAGAAAGTAAATCGTAAAAATCCATTGGGGCATTTAGAGTGCCGGGCGTTAAAATAGAATCTTTCTCGCGCCGGACAGAAAGCGTTAGATCAAAGATTGTCTTGAAGATAATG
Source organism: Sneathiella sp. (assembly GCF_036960985.1). NCBI lineage: Bacteria > Pseudomonadati > Pseudomonadota > Alphaproteobacteria > Sneathiellales > Sneathiellaceae > Sneathiella > Sneathiella sp. The sequence continues at coordinate 10,292 of NZ_JBALWD010000013.1, forward strand.
CGGTCGAGATTAAGAGAGCGGCAAGCAACAGCCAGGATTTCTGAATTATCGGCATACAGAATTTCACGAAATACTTCGAGATCGACATCAAGCAATTTAGCGAACGCCAATTCAAATAAGTCTATTTCTCCGTGCCGTAGAGATTTGATCATGAAGCCCGTTGTTAAGTCACCAGCAGTGTGTAATTTTGACACCAATTTAGCGGATGGGTCGCTTTCAGTTGAGATAGAATTAATTGTTTGTAAGCGATCTGCGACGTCAATTTGCAAGACCTTTGCGTCGACGTCAAAATTCTCAGAGATATATTCGCGAAGTGCCATGGAAACCCAGCGATACATTTTCTCAGCAATAGGTTGCGGCAAGAACGGTCTTTTAATAAGTGGCGCCTGATACTCCGGGATAAATTCTGATTGATCTCCAAGGTGAACTAATAACTCCGGAGTTATTTGCGCCGTCGGATTTTCGAGAAGTTTGACTGTGACATCATTTTTGCCGATATCATAAATCGCCTGGCAGACATTTGGGGTGATGCTATCGCGCGCCGCCACAGCCAGCTGGTGTTGTGTCGAACGATGTTTGATAATTTTAAGCAAATCTGGTTCAGATAACAAACCAGAGTCTCGTAGAATTGGTATTGCGACCTCTATATCGTCATTAGCCAGAAAAAACATTAATTCTACGGGAACATCCTCTTTCAGGGATAGTTGCTTCGCGAAATGCGACCGGATAGATTTTTCGACATCGCCGGTGATTTGGCAGATAATTTCTGCCATCAGTTTTTTCTCCGACATGGAGAAGGATTGCCCTTCATTGACGAGGAAGGTGCCTATTTTCTCATAGAGGAATTCGCGTTTTTCAACTGACTTGTCGCTTGCCAGTATAACTAAATTGCTGATTTCGCTCAGATTATCTTGATTTTGCGCTGACAATTAAGGTGGCTCCGCAAGCATTAAAAGAGGTTTGCATCATTGTGTCAAATCAGGGTTACCAAAACCTTAATGCTAACCTTTTAATCGGCTATTTCTTCAGCTAGGCGGAGCCGAACCGTAAATCTACTGCCCGTCGATAAACTGCTTTCAACGGAGATGTTGCCACCCATCAATTGAGCCAGCTTGAGAGATAAGGTTAAACCTAGGCCTACACCGTCTGTTCCGCGGCTGTAAACGCCTTCATGCGCTTGCTTGAAAGCTTCGAATATTTTTTCCTGATCTTCTTCAGGAATACCGGGCCCGGTATCCCAAATTGTAATATCTGCATAAGTATCATCAACAATTCGGCATTCCATGCCAATTTTACCGCGTTGCGGCGTGAATTTCACGGCATTACCAATTATGTTAACAAGGATTTGCAAACATCTTGTTGGATCTACAGCCAAGTTGACATTTTTGCCGATCTTGATTTCCGTTAGATCCAGGTTTTTTTCTTCGGCGTGGGTTTGCACTAAAACCAACGCATCCCTGACCATCCCACCAAGAGGGGTTGTGACAATTTCGATCGGAATTTTGTCACTTTCAATCCGTGCAATATCAAGAATGTCTTCAATCAGGCTCAGCAAATGTTTGCCCGAATTCAAGATGTCGCCCACATATTCCCGATATTTGTCACTGATGGGGCCGAAAGTTTCCAATCCGATAACTTCGGCAAAGCCAATAATTGCGTTAAGGGGTGTCCGCAATTCGTGGCTCATGTTCGCCAAGAATGTATTTTTTGCCCTAGCGGATTCAACAGCTTTTCGTGCCGTTACTTCCAGCTGAATATTCTTGTTCGTGATTTCGTTAATTGCCTGCTCCAAGTCCGCTTTTGACGATATAGCCTCATCTTCTGCAAGCAATCTTGCCGTTATGTCGTCACTTGTACCACGATATCCCGTGAAACGCCCTTTTTCGCTAAAAACAGGTACGCCAGAGATATTGAATATTTTAATATCACCATTTACGTCCTGAATTTCTAGCGGTACGGAGCGAAAGGGCACATGTTTGGCGATGGCTTGCTCCGCCTTGTTTCCTCCATTTTCCTCAGGTTTGAAAATACCTAATTCGGATAGATATTTTCCTTTGATCAGCAGAGGTGGAAGACCAACTGCTTGAACGACCCGGTCGGAAACAAAATTCAGTCGGCCGTCGGCATCGGTTTCCCAAATCCAGTCTGACGCAGCCCGTGTGATATCGAGAAAGCGTCTTTTCTCAAGTCGAAGTTTAGCTTCCGCATTGACTTGTTTTGTCGAGTTAGAGAAACTTCCGCAGATAGCGATAAGATGTTCAGATTCATCAAAGATGGGAAAATGCCGGGAAACAAAATGTTCTACTTCCTTGCTGGTACGCACGGAAACAACTCTTGTTTCGATTTCTTTTGTTTCTGCGATTTGTCGAACAATTTCAAGGTGGTCGAGGGAAAGGGTAGTGACTTTTCCTTCTTCGGGTTGGACATGTGTGCCAGGACGGAAATATTCCTTGTATCCTGTGTTCGCATAAATAACGGTTCCGTCAGGCCGCGCCATATACATGGGTTGGACCTGTTCGAAAACTGCATCAAAAAATTCTCGACTTACGATGCTTTGCATCGCTGGAATTCCTGAGCCGCTGGTGTTTTTAACATCAGAGTGAAGCGATACAACACTTCCTTGCCTCAGTTCAGTCATTTACGTTTTCAACATGCGATTGGCATGTTCCCTTTCCTAATCCCCACAATCCCCCGGCGGCTCATAAATAGATCCGCTGATCGTCTAAATTTTCATCTAGTTCCTCGACAATATCGACAAAATCTTTTTCCAATTGCCACGAGCGCAATGTTGATTTAGCATTCTTCTCGGAAAGTTTATCATAAAATTTCATCATAATCCCAACTTCTTCCGGGCGAGTCATCTTTTTCGTCATACCAGAGTCCGAAATATTCCGGGTGAGCAGAAAAACCGCTGAAAAGGCATTGCGATCAAATTCCAATGCGCGGAGAACTACCGCTAACGCTTCAGCATTAGGATCGTAGATAAACCGACTGATGGTCAAATAGGAAAGAGATGCTTTATATGCGAGCCCCGTTATGAAAAGACGTATCTGTTTACTGCGAAGTGTTTGAACGAGAAATCGATCTGTCAGTTCGTTGCGGGCCACCAATTCAGCAACCAGTTTGTCGGCGTGACTGCTGTTGGCGGAAACATCGTAATGATATTCCACTTTTGCGGCCGCGATAATTTTCTCATTGAGTTCAAGTTCGTCAATTTCAAAATTCTGGAGAATATGACGACGTAAGGCAGCGGATACCCACCAGAACATTTTATGGGCCAAATCTGTTGGGATATCATGGCGGGCGATGAGCGGTTCTTGGAACCGGTCGATCCTTTTGGATTCTTCAACCAGATATTCCATGCTCTCGCGCGAAATCTGCGCATCACCGTTTTCGATTAAATGAGAAACGACGTCTTCGTCGCCAAAGTTTATCAACAATTCGCTAATCGTCGGGCTAATGTCGTCGCGTTCGGCGATAACAAGAAGATGTTCTTTGCTCCGGTTTTGAATGATTTCAATGAGATCTGGTTCTTCTAACAAATGGCTTTTGAACAAAATGGGCCGCGCCACGTCTATCTCATCATTCGCCAGAAGACTGATCAAATCATGAGGGGCGTCAGAAAGCTCCGCCAATCCTTCTGCGAGATTTTGCCGGAGTGTTGTTTCAATCTCTGCAAGAAGTTTTGTGAGGATACTGGTGACCAGTGCATGCTCGCGTTCGCTCAACCGATTGTCGTCTGTGAGGAACAAATCACTAATGTTGCTGAAAAGCTGGCGGCGGCCACGTGCAGAGCTATCTTTTGACAGGGCAATTAGCGCACTCAGCTCTTTATTTTCATCTTGTGACATGTGTTATCTGACACCTCTTGCGGCTCTTGTTAGAATCTTCTTAACGACAAAAATCATATAATTCAAATAGATGTACAATATATTAGGCCAAAGTAACTCCATTCGGCTGAGTATAGAATCATTTACGGACTAAAAGGCATAGCAATCCTCGAAACTTCCCATATTGTCCTTAAATTCCTGTTAATTGTTTGCTTTATTGTCACATATATGTCTGAATGAAGACATAATTTGGACCAAATTTGATACTTTTCTAACCACTGGGAATTTGTAGATATGGTTAATCAAATCCAAATGTACGAGCTTTAACCTTGTTATTTTGATTTGAAGCCAAGATTTTTTTTAAAATATGGATAAAATTGTTTTTTTATTGAAAGAATTTTAGAAGATTTACAGTTCCTTAATATTGTACAGGCATTCTGGAGCCTGAATTTTTAAGGATTTCAATTATGCGAGACACAGCAATGTTGGCAATTGATGAAAAAACTGCGACTGAAGACTATCATGAACTCACCAGATTGATTGAACGGTTGCATCGTCGTTTTCTTGACGTATTAAGAACCGAATTGAATTTAATGGACATAACGGACATCAATGCCGTTCAAGCCCTGTTGCTTGCCAATATTGGCGACGAGGAAATCAACGTCCGCGAACTAATGTCACGTGGGTATTATCAAGGATCCAACGCATCTTATAATTTGAAGAAGCTGGTTGAGATGGGATATCTGGTCCAGGAAAAATCTGAACGTGATCGTCGAGCTACCATGATCCGTCTTTCAGAAAAAGGATTGGAATTGGTGTCCAAGATGGCTGAATCAGAAGTGAAGCAGTCTGAATTGTTGAATCGTTCGAACCCATCGCCTGATATTGAAGCGACACGGAAGTCATTGCGTCAGATAGAACGTATCTGGACAGATTATATTCAATACGGCGCTCAATAACCTTTCATACATATGAAGATAACGGGTTTCCTTTTTTGGAAGCCCGTTTTTTTGTCCTGAACTGATCTCCGGTTGGCGCTATCTGAACCTGCCTTTCTTAAGTATTTGTTAATCAATCTGAATTAGGCTCATCGCATTAAATTGAGCAATTTACATATTTGTAACAAGACTATTTAAGTAAGGAGTTGCGCTATGGACGTGACCCCAATTTCGAAAACACAATTGAACGCCACGTTGGTAAAGTCAGAAATTAATCTGCCAAAACCCAAAGGTGGAAAAACCACTTCTAGTGAAATGACCAGTATTCCCAATGCGTCCGTCCAGGTCGTCGACCCGGTCAAGCGCGCGGAACAAACCATTGGTCCGTTTTTTGAGGATGCAAATTTTCCAAAAGGACGGTTTTCAATAGATATGGATGCGACCAGCGGTCGCTATGTCTATCGCCTTGTCGATTTTGAGACTCAGGAAGTATTGAAACAATTTCCCGGAGATTATGTTTTACGCCGTGTCGCGTACTATCGGGAATTACAAGGGCTGGCTGTTAATAGCGAAGCCTAGTAGCGACACTACCAACCAGCCCATCTATTAAATCACTTGATTGATGGCTATTGCGCCATTACGGATTTGCGAGTTTTTCTGCGCAGATGATGTGGCGAACGCGGCATGGGCAGTATACCCCTTTTGTGGGGATTTCTTTTTAGCGACTTCATCGGCTACTGATTTGACAAGTCCTTCTGTGACTGTTTTGACAGTTGAAAGTTTCCGAAAATGTGCGTCAAGAACTTGATAGAACGCTTCACTAGCTACTTTTAGTAAATCAATCTCTGCTTTTGGAAATGCACGATACAGCGCTGGATCATTTTTAATTAGCGTCATTTGTTGATTATATTGCCCCACAAGCCGGGTCTTTTCTCCAAGATTTTCTGAGAAGGCTTCAGGCTTATTTTCCTCGAGAAGAATATTTTCTTCCTCTAGAATCTCGCGAAGTCGCATGATCACTTTAAGCAGTTCGCTGGGTGTCAATAATCTTGGTCCGGATGTATTTATATGATCCATCTATTAAATCTCCTGCATTGCGAGGATTTCTCTATAAACGGCATCCGCGATTCCAACGCCATTCTGACGGCTCATGGATTTGGAGTACTCGTCATTCAGCATTGACTTGAACATTTTCTCGGCTTCTCCGCCGCCAAATGTCTCGTCGGTTTCTATACCAGCGGTCATGCTGTTAAGAAACTGGCTGAGAAAAAAGGCCTCAAATTCCTGCGCCGCTTCGCGTGCACGCTCTTCATTTTTACCGGCACCACTGAGAGAAGGGGCTTCCTGTTGAGACAGGATATTTGGTAGTGTCGATTGTATATTCATCATTACATTAACTCGATTTCTGCTTGGAGAGCACCAGCGGCCTTTATGGCCTGCAAAATGGAAATCATATCCCTGGGACCGATACCAAGTGCGTTTAATCCATCTACCAGGTCTTGAAGACTGACACCCTTGTTCAAGACTGTAAGCTTCTTATCATCGTCTTCAGAAACTTCGATATCTGTTCGGTCAACGACAACGGTTTCACCATTTTCAGAGAAGGGGCCAGGTTGGGAGACTTGTGGCGTTTCCGTAATGCGGACCGTCAGGTTCCCTTGTGCGATTGCGACCGTGTCAACTTTAACTTCCTTGCCGATGACGATGATACCAGATTGTTCATCGATCACGACACGCGCGATCTGATCTGGATCAACCATCAACTGTTCGATATCCGTCAACAAATCTACCATGTTATCGCGATTGCTACCTTCAAGATTAAGAACAACCGTCGATGGGTCTGCAGATTCTGCAATAGAATTTCCGATATATTTATTTACGGCCTGAGCGATCCGGCGGGAAGTCGTCAAATCAGGATTACGTAGGGAGATACGGAGACTAGTAAGCGCTGCTAGATCGAATCCAAGTTCCCGCTCAACAATCGCACCATTGGCAATTCGAGCTGTCGTGGGGACACCTTTTGTAATTGTTTCTGCTTCGCCGCCGGCTGTGTAACCCGCAACAGTTACCGTTCCTTGTGCAACGGCATAAACTTCACCATCTGCGGCCAATAACGGCGTGACAATCAACATACCGCCTGTGAGATCTTCTGCATCGCCAAGAGAACTGACGACGATATCAATTTTTGTACCTTGGCGTTGAAAGGGAGGCAGGGTCGCAGTCACAATGACGGCGGCGACATTATCTGTGTTGAGAGTTTCACCGCTGGTATTCACACCGAGGCGTTCCAGCATTGATTCTAAGCTTTGCTCTGTAAACGGTGAGTTAGATAACGAGTCTCCTGTCCCGTTGAGACCAACAACCAATCCATATCCGACAAGTATATTGTCGCGAATACCCTCGAATTCTGCGATATCCTTGACCCGAGAGGCGGTTTGCGCGGTTTCAACAGTCCAAACGAGGAGAGCCATCGCCATAATAAACGAGGATACCACACGTTTTGTGGGAATTAATTGCTTCGCAATTTGTTGGACCAATTTCAAAGTCATACTCTTTTCCGTCTAAAGACCATAAAATATTATATTCTGTCTTTTTAGATGCGAAAAGTGTGCCAAAAAAATTGTCCCATAACCCATTGAAAATAAATAGAAAAATATCTATTCAGAGGTGTTTGGCCCTGCGGGCGGCAAATTGTTCCGCTTGACCCGGAAAGAATGACCTTTAATTATAGTAGGGGTGCAGAATACTCTGTATTGTTGACATTGTCGGTTCCGGCTATTTGGATTGAACTATGAGAGTTGGCGGACCAGGGAAAACGAATTCGACGGCTGGTGCCAAAGGCGGCAAATCAGCCTCCAAATCCGGTGCTAAATTTTCAGTGCCTGAAGAAGAAGTAGAATCGGCAACAGCTTCCGGTGTTCCTTCGGCGTCTCCAATCGGGTCAATTGACGCCATTATGGCGCTTCAGGGTATAAGTGATTCGACTGAACAGAACGAGAAAACTCTCGAAAAAGGAGAGAACTTGCTCGAAAAACTAGACGAAATTCGTCACGGTTTGTTGATGGGAAAAGTTTCGCCGGAAAAATTGATGCAGCTGAAAGACACGTTGGCCTCCTACAATATTTCGGAATCTGACCCGAAATTGGCGGAAATCGTTAAAGATATTGAAGTACGCGCAGCCGTTGAATTGGCAAAATTCGGTTACTAATACTCAATTATCTTACTTCTGGGCCTTTAATCCTGCCTATTTCTCATAAATAACATAAATTTCATTGAATAGGATGTTGCTAATGGAAGAGCAATCTTATAATTATGGCCGCTAACTTGAGCTATTTTTGATGTTTAGGAGCCGGAGTTGCGTAATGAACGTTCAAATTCCCGATGAGTATAGACCGTCTGAAGACGAGCCATTTATGAACACCAGGCAGCAGGAGTATTTCCGTGAAAAACTCCTGAGGTGGCGAAATGAAATATTGGCGGATGCCAGCCAGACCATTGCTAACCTTCAAGAAGAAACTATTAAGGAGCCCGATATTGCTGATCGTGCCTCCACCGAATCCGAACGGGCTCTGGAATTAAGGACGCGCGACCGGCAACGGAAACTCATTGGCAAGATTGATGCTGCTTTGCGGCGTATTGATGATGGCTTGTATGGCTATTGTGATGAAACTGGCGAACCTATAGCTCTGAAAAGGTTGGAAGCGCGCCCAGTAGCCACGTTGAGCCTGGAAGCACAAGAGCGCCACGAGCGACGGGAAAAAGTATATCGCGACGATTAAGCGAAAAAAAAGCCGGCCCTTTCGGAGACCGGCTTTTTCTTTGACTGTCGTTCCCTACCAAGGGAAGATAATGTCGAACAGTTGCTGTCCATAGCGACCTTGCTGGACATCCGTTAGATGACCGCGGCCACCATAAGCGATGCGCGCTTCTGCAATTTTTGCAGATTCAATTGTATTCGAAGACGTAATGTCTTCTGGCCGAACAACACCAGTCACTGATAAATCGCGGCTTTCAAAATTTACCCGCACTTCCTGCCGGCCAATAATAACCAGATTCCCATTTGGTAAGATCTGTGTGACGATGGCGGCAATTTCCATATTGATTTTTTCGTTCCGATCGACCGTGCCAGAACCACTAACGGAACTATCACTACCAAGATCGATCAGGCCATCAGATGTTGTTCCTTCCGGCAGCACCTTTGTTATTTGTGATTCAAGTCCTAAAAATCCGGTAAAACCTGCTTCTTCATTGGAGACGCGTGAAGTATCTGTTGAATTATTGAGGGAAGCATCGTCATCAATTTCGACTAGGACGGTGACAATGTCACCTACCTGACTGGCCCGTTGATCTTTGAAGAAAGCTTTCGACCCCGGACGCCACAGTGAGTTAGCTTGCTGAATAACGGGTTGTGGCCGTGGCATCGGCATGGAGACAGGTTGATATCCTTTTTGTATTACAGGATTGACGATTTCCGTCAATGGGGGTTCACTTCCGACATTAGCGAGACGATCAAAGAAGTTGCACCCTGCAAGAACAGTTGCAAGCAGAAGAATAAGTGAAACGCGGGTTGTGATATCGATAATATGGGTCATTTTCTGATCCTTGATTTTTCTGCTAGCGTAAAGAAGCGAGTTGGTCAGGGTTTCCGACAATTCGGACTTTTTGCGAAGAGACCACTTCAGCCTGTATGATTTTTCGGCTGTTGATGTTTTCGACGCGGATTACATCACCGGTACCGCCAGCTTCCATTGTCCGTCCAGAGATAGAGAGATACATACCGTTGCTTTCCAATATTACGGCAACGAGTTTTCCTTTTTCAACTGTAACCGGATCCCCAAGATTGTTCTGGCTTACGGCCATACCAGGTCGAATGGAGCGGCGAGGGCTTTTCCCGATCAGTAAGGCGGCGTCCGTGATGATGTTCCGGCCCACTTTTGATAAACGTTCGGCTTTGAATTCTATGTCGTCTTCAAAAATTTCACGGCCACTGGGTATAAATTGCTTCAGTACCGGTATCATCATCTGCTTATGAACTTTACCGCCGAGTTTAAACCGATGTCCATTTTGATCGTGCGCAGGGGCCAGTAACTCAGCTGTAAATTGACCACTTTGCTTGTTGAAATACAGGTTCTCAACAGAAACAGATGGATCTTGATCGGTGCCAACCTTGATACTTGTATGTTGCGAGGCCAAATCCATTTCAAAAAGCTCCGCACCAAGTTCATACTCAATAGCAGTGCGGATTTCGTCTGAAATATTCTCGTGACGAATGGTTACGCCGAGGCGGCGAACTTTAATTCTCCGGATCGGTGTTGATGGACGCCAGGTCAACCCATGCGAGCGGGCAAAATTTGCCACTGACATAGCCTTGAAGACTTTCGATTTTCCGGGGGCAGGGGCCGGTGCGACAGTTTGGTCGGCCTTGTCTCCTGCGCCGTCAAACAGATCACCAAAAGTGATGGTATCGCCTTCGACAGTGATTTGTGGGCGCAAGGTGATATCCGCGCTTTGTGCCGATATCGGCGCAAAGAGTGCAAAAACCAAAGTTATCGTTGTTAAAAAATATTTCATATCAGTCTCTTCTATTCTAGAAAGGATTAACCACCGAGCTGGTTAGTGACGGACATCATTTCATCCGCTGCAGTAATTGTTTTTGAGTTCATTTCATAAGCCCGTTGGGCGCTAATCAATGAAGTGATTTCCTGAACGGCATTGACGTTCGACATTTCCAGGTAACCTTGGCGCAATGTTCCAAAACCGATAGAGCCGGCGACACCTATTGTTGGCGCGCCAGAAGCGGTACTTTCTTTATACAGACTGTCGCCCAAGGGCTGCAGGCCGCCTTCATTGAAGAAAATCGCGAGATCCAGCTGTCCAACTGTCTGTAGGTTCGTTTGGCCGTCGATCTGAACTTCAACTTCACCGCTGGCATTGATTGTGACACTAACGGCGTCTTGCGGGATGGTGACAGTGGGGATCACGGAAAAGCCATCTTGAGTTACCAATTCACCATCAGGGCTAAGTTGGAAAGAGCCAGCCCGGCTGTAAGCCTCGTCGCCGCTCGGCAGAAGGACCCGGAAGTAACCTTTGCCCTGTATGGCCATATCATATGTATTTCCGGTTGCTTCTAAGCCGCCCTGATCCGTAATCCGGTAAACCGAAGCCGTTTTCACACCAACACCGATTTGGATACCTGCCGGTACAATTGTACCCGCATCAGAGGACGCCGCGCCTGCGCGTTCCATGTCCTGATAAAGTAAGTCCTGAAATTCAGCGCGTTGGCGCTTAAAACCAGTGGTCGTCATATTGGCGATGTTGTTTGAGATAACATCGACATTGAGTTGCTGAGCCAACATTCCAGTGGCGGCAATTCCGAGTGCACGCATTATTCTATTCCTTCTTTATTGTACTGTTGGCATGTCTTGGATGGCTTGCATTTGCATATCATGCTCGGAGTCAATCAGCTTCTGTGCGGATTGATAGGCGCGCATGATGTCAATCATTGCAGTCATCTCAAGAATGGGTTGAACGTTTGATTTTTCCAGCATCTTGTGCATGGCTTTCGCATCGACGGCAGGTTCAGGATCAGCGCCGTCAGCGTCATACAAGCCGTCACCGACTTGTTTGAGTACCTGAGGGTTGGCAAATCGAACTAACTCAATTTTTTGCGTCTGGCCTTCGCCGGTTGTTACCGTACCATCCGGTGCAAAGGAGACATCTTGAAATTGTAGGCTGACAGTAATGCTGCGGCCTGTTTCATCCAGGAGCTGCTCGCCATTGATAGTGACAATATTCCCATCAGAATCGAGCCGGAAGCTGCCGTTTCTTGTAAACCGTACGCCTTGTTCACTTTCAATGGTGAAATAACCTTCGCCAGCGATGGCGACATCAAGTGGCCGTCCTGTATGAGTCATCTCGCCATCACGTAAGTTACGATAACTTCCGTAATCATGTACGAAAGACATATCTGGGTTGTCAAAATTATCGACAAGAAACTCTTCAAACAACGGATGTTCGCTTTTGAACGCCGTTGTATTCACATTGGCGAGGTTGTTGGCGGTAATATCTAACTGCCGTTTCAGCGCCATTTGCTGTGATAAACCTATAAAAACTGCATTTTCCATTTTTCTGCCCTTCTGGCACAAATTGAACTGACCTCATAGCTGCAGATCCCGTGCCAAAAATAATATCGTTTAAAAACAATCGGTTACGAAATTTTAGGAAATTCTAGGCGGCCGAAATGAGGGCGATTGCCAGAAATAGTCGGCAAAAATTTCCTATTTCAAGACAGGAAATCGAGGTGGCCCTGAAACTATTCGTAAAAAAATCAGCTTATTTAAAGAGATAGGGCCGTTGTCAACTTCTTGTTAACCAAGTTCTCCTAATCTGTTTCATAAGAAATGGAACGATACGACCGTCGAAAGGGTGAGGCGTTCAATGGTAGATGAAACAGAAGATGGTGAACTCGACGCGGATCTTGAAGAAGAAGATGGCGAGTCGGGTCAAAAAAAGAAAAAGAAATTAAGCGGAAAAGTTCTGGTTCTGTTTATTCTTTTGCCAATCTTAGTAATTGGAGGCGGCGCAGGCGGGGCATATTTTGCAGGCTTGTTTGATAGCCCCGGTCCGACGGAAGAAGAAATAGCGGCGGAAGCTGCAGAAAAGAACAAGCAGGTCGTCTTTTACGATTTACCCGAAATGTTGGTCAATCTGAATACAGGTACTGCCGCGAACAGTTTCTTGAAACTTGGTGTTTCTCTGGAACTTGAAGATGAAACTGCCGTCGCAGATCTTGAATTGCTCATCCCACGGGTCATGGATAATTTCCAGGTGTACCTGCGAGAACTTCGTAAAGAGGATTTGAGTGGATCTGCTGGAATTTACCGGCTGAAAGAAGAGCTCCTGATGCGGATCAATGCTTCAGTGGGCCCCATCAAGGTCAATGACGTTTTATTCAAAGAAATGCTAGTGCAATAGGAAGCTCGATGGCTGATCAAGACGACGAAATGGATATGGCGGCTGCAATGGAAGCCGACGATGAAATGGATATGGCGGCGGCAATGGAAGCCGACGATGAAATGGACATGGCAGCGGCAATGGATCCGGACGGTGATGAACCGGAAGGAGCAAGCATAGCAGAAGCCACCAGTAGTCAGTCGACCCGCGTTCTTAACCAGGACGAGATTGATAGTCTCCTTGGCTTCGACATGGATAATGATGGCAGCGGCGAAAATTCGGGCATAAAAGCCATCATCAATTCTGCTTTGGTCAATTATGAACGACTTCCCATGCTCGAAGTTGTCTTTGATCGTCTGGTCCGGATGATGACAACATCGCTTCGTAATTTCACCTCCGATAATGTCGAAGTCAGTCTTGATACGATTACATCAATTCGATTTGGCGATTATCTCAATTCTATACCGTTACCCGCTATACTCAGTGTCTTTCGGGCGGACGAATGGGACAATTATGGTCTCATCATGGTGGAAAGTTCGCTGATCTACTCCATTGTTGACGTTTTGCTCGGTGGCCGACGTGGTACGGCAGCAATGCGCATTGAAGGGCGTCCTTACACGACCATTGAACGCAATCTGGTTGAACGGATGGTATCTGTTGTTCTAAGTGACATGTCAGCGGCGTTTGAACCTCTCAGCCCAGTCAATTTCATGCATGAACGCATTGAAACTAATCCCCGGTTCGCGACAATTGCGCGCCCCGCCAATGCAGCGATTTTAATTAAGCTGCGAATTGATATGGAAGACCGCGGTGGTCGCATTGAGTTGTTATTACCGTATGCAACATTAGAGCCCGTTCGTGAACTTTTACTGCAGATGTTCATGGGTGAAAAATTTGGTCGCGATAGTATTTGGGAAAACCATTTGGCGACAGAACTTTGGTCGACAGATGTGGATATACAAGCCGTCTTGGATCAAAAAGAGATGTCATTAAACGAAGTTTTGGCAATGGATGTGGGCGATACGATAATGTTCAATGCCTCCCCAGATAGTCCGACGACCTTAAAATGCGGAGGTATTTCAATGGCTTCCGGAAAAATGGGCAGATCAGGACATAACATCGCTGTACGCGTCGATAAATCTCTTCGAGTAATGGGGTAAATCAATGCTGGATTTTATTTCGCTGGATTTTTTGTTGGATGTTTTTCTAGTTGGCCTGCTCATGGCGACGATCGGGTACTGCGCTGTTCTAAATAGGCGTCTTTCGACCATGCGAGATGCCCAGGACGATTTAAGACAGCTGTCAATTGAGTTCGATAAAACCATCGAAAAATCAAAGCTTGGTGTTGAAGAGCTTAAAACTGTTGCCCAAAAGGCAAGCAAGGAATTTCAGGCGGAAATAACTCAGGCTAAAGAATTGATTGAGGAACTTCAGCTAATAAACGCCTCAAGCACACGGATAGCAGACCGGTTACAACAAAACGTTGAAATAATTGCAAAACCTTCCATTAGCGGCGTGTACGACAATGATCCTGCTGGCCTCTACGCGGAGAATGATGAGATCGCTACGATAGAGCCAGAAAAACCAAAGAAATTTCGCACAGAAGCGGAAAAAGAACTTTTTGAAATGCTGACAAAAGCGACATAGGGCACCTCACAGATATGACTAAAAACATTCGCATTCTCCCAGTGATGGTCTTCGCACTTGTCCTGATTTTTGGATTAAAGTTGAGTACTGTCTGGACAGATGCTCAGGTATTTCTTGTTAATAATGCCGTCGCCGAAGAACAAAACAAAGCTGCCCTAGAACCCGCCGTCACCGATGATAGTGAAACCTCCGCGGAAAATGCACTTGAGCCTGAAGCTATCGTCGCGGAAGTAAAACCCGTTATGCCGGCTCCTGCAGTCCAGGAGACGCAGTATTCCGATAGTGAAATTGAAGTTCTGGAACGTCTCGTAGAGCGACGGTCGGAGTTGAATCGCCGTAATCAAGAGCTTGATATGCGTGATAATCTGTTGAAAGCTACAGAAGCCCGAATTGACGATAAAATCAGTAAACTCAAAGATATGGAAGCTACTCTTAACAAATTATTGCAGCTTCACGATGATCAAGAAAAGACCCAGCTTGCTAGCCTTGTTAAAATCTACGAGAAAATGAAACCGAAAGACGCCGCACGTATTTTTAATAGTCTCGAAATGGAAATTCTCATTAACGTCGCGAGCCGGATAAAAGAAGCAAAAATGGCGACAATACTAGCGTCTATGAATAGTCAGCGCGCCAATAAACTGACAGTTGAACTCGCGACACGACGTCAATTGCCCAGCGTTTCTGGTAAGAAAAGCTGACAATATACGAGCCACAAGAAAAATCCTTTGTATTTTAAAAATTTACGGCTGATTAACCATTAGCCGGTAAAATTTGCCCAGCTGTGATTGAGAAAAGAATTTCTGAATCAAATATGGGTGAGAGATTTTACAACGTGTCTGTTTTCGAGCAAAATAATGAATTGGAACTAGGCAGCTATGTGCCGCCTCAAGACACCCCACAAGCTGGTAGTGGCACTGCCGTGATTTTTGTTTCACTTTATCTATTGCTTTTGGCTTTCTTTATTTTCCTGCATTCGATTTCAGTACCGCAAGAGGAACGGGTCCGTTCCGTTCTTGGAAGCGTCAATATTGCTTTTAAAGGACTTTCGAAGGATATACCGGCAGAGAAGCAAAAAACCTTGTCTGGCGAAGAGCAAGGCACCCAACAATTCCATGCAAAGCTTCGTAACGTTTTTGAAACCGCAGTGCCTCTTGTCGATTCAAGAGTGACGGACGGCGGCACGCGGCTTCAATTCAGCGTTCCGCTTGGAAAATTATTTAAAAGCGGCGGCCTTGAACTTCGCGATCTCAAAGATGAATTTCTGACAGATGTCGGGGCAGCTCTTATTCGTCGTAATTCAAATGTTGCGACAGATGTTGAAATTCTGATCGGCTCTGGGCCTCGTTTGCCTTCAAGTACGAACAGTGCCAGCGACCTTGCGAGCAATCGTGTTGATAAGCTTGCACAACACCTGCGATCTCAAGGTGTCCCGTCTCGTAATATTTCGATTGGTCTGGAAGAAGGGGATGCTGGTCTCGTACATTTTAGCTTCTTCCTGCGGCCCACATTGACCTATCAGTTCCGACCTGATGGGGGTCTACAATGACACCTTATCTGACAAATAATAATGAAACAAATAAGCCGAGCACAATTTGGATGACGTCACTGGCGGATCTTTTGGCACTTCTTCTTGCGTTTTTTGTTTTGATGTTCTCCATGAGTGAAATCAAGGTTGACCGGTGGCAAACAATCACTGAAACCCTCGGAAACAAAATCAGCGATGACAATGATCTCGTAACGAAAACCGGATCAGCCGAGAAAAACATGGCAATGATAAGGGAACCCAAAGCGATTGATTTGGCTTACCTGGAACATATATTGAACGGCAAGAAACAACAAAGTCCGCTTCTGACCAATATCGAAATTTTCAAGGCTGAAGAAAGACTGGTCATTTCTCTCTCTGGATCAGAATTTTTTAGGCCGGGAACAGAAATTGAATCCGGTAACATGATCGAAGCGGTCTATTTGCTTGGCAACACACTTCGGCATATTGAGAATCGCGTTGAAGTATACGGACATACGGATCCTGATCCAATCACGTCACCGACAGCAAAATACAAAACAAACTGGGCGCTTTCTGTCGCTCGGGCACTTTCCGTTGCAAATGCTCTTAAAAATTCCGGATATGAATACTCCATCCGGGTGTTTGGTATGGCGGATTCACGGTTTAACGAACTTTCAGAAATTACCGATAAGGATCAGAAATATTCACTTGCGAGGCGCGTGGATATAGTGATTCAAGAAGCAGTAGGTCAGGGACGTTAAAATGACACGCGTATTTTTTAAATTTTTCATGATTACTTTTTTGTCACTGGGATTACTCTCGACCTTACCTGTGGTGTCAGTTGCGGCTGAAGGAGCATTTGTTCAGCTGCGCGCAGGGGAGCATAAGGACTTTACTCGTTTGGTTTTCGATTGGCCTGAAAAACCTGCCAACTACAAAACTAATTTAAAAGGCAATGTTCTGACAATCAGTTTTGATGCAACAGCATCTGTTGACGCAGTAAAGATCAACAAACGCCCCCCAGATCTGATCGTTTCAGTGGCAGCAAAAACAGTGTCCGGAAGAACAGAAATTACGGTCACCTTGACATCAGAATTGGGTATTAGCAGCTTCCTCAATGAAAACAGTGTTGTATTCGATATTCGGCCGAGCAAGAAGATAGCTTCTAATACTGCACAACCCGCTACAACGAAGTTAGATCAAAAGCTTGCTGAAACAGCTAAAGGCAAAATCTCCTCTACGACAAAAGATGTTAAAGTAGGGGAGATAGCAGAGCCTCTTGAGGAAACGACGCGTGTAGAAATTTCGTCACAAATGGATATGCCAAAGACAGTTCCTCCAATTAGAAAAGAAATTCCTGCAGGGACGAAATCTCTTTCTGTGAGCGATGTACCAGCTGTTGAGTTAACAACGAAAGCAAATCCAATTGCGGAACCTAGCCTGAAAGAAACGGCTACGATGGATCTCGTCGAAGCCCCAGACCTTGAGCAAATTGCACCAGCATCTGGATCCGCAATAGCAGCAATCGGTCCGGTTATTATAATGGACGATTTGCCGCCACTGAAAAATGCGAAAATTGAAAAGGGGCCCATGCCCAGATCTGCGGTGGCTTCCAAGCCACGTGAAATGCCGAAGACGGATGAAACGATCGCAGTTGAGATTGCCAATTTGAAAGATGGCTTTCGCCTGATTTTCCCCTGGAAGGCGTCGGTGGCTATGTCGATGTTTGAATCAGAGGGTGAATATTGGGTTGTTTTCGATCGATATGCGCGGGCTGACTTCAGCAATCTAAGTGGGCCTTACAAATTCCTGGTATCAAAATCCGAACAGCAAACACATCGGGAAGCCACTTTGTTGCGGTTTTCCTTTCGTGAGGGCTATACACCTAAAGTCAGTAAAGTAAATGACGATTGGCATGTGGATTTTCAGTTGGGTGCAACGATGGTTGTTGAAAATCCGATGGATGTGCAAACACAAAATGCATCCTTGTCTGGGCCACGATTGTTTATTCCAGCCGTTACAAATGGTAAGACCATCGAATTTGAAGATACGGCAACAGATACCCTTTGGGCTGCGGTTCCGTTGAATACTGCCGGTTGGGCCATGGCGTCGTTACGAGAGTTTGAACATGTGACGTTGCCACAAACAATCCAAGGTGCGGTAATTAAGCGAATAATTGCTAACGTTGAAATAGCCCGTGAAGAAAATGGTGTATCCGTTGCTGTACAACCTGCTCAACAACTTGCTCATACAGCCGAAATGAAAAAACAGGCTGAAAAAATTCGTAAACTTACAAAGCCAACACCAATATTCCAAACGGCGCAAACTGTTAAATTACAAGAATGGCGCCAAGTGCCGCCCTTGCTGTTTACATCTCGTAAGCAGGCGCTACAAAAACAGATCGTTACGGCACCAAAAAATGAAAAATTGAAGGCCTTGATGAGCCTCGCAAAATACTATGTTGGGCACTCTTTCTTCGCTGACGCGCGTGGCGTATTATCGCGGATTGAAGCGGAATATCCAAAAATGGAGAAAGATCAGGATTTTCGCTTGGTGGTTGGTTTATCAGATCTGGGTTTACATCATTTGGAAGAAGCTGAAGCAAATCTGTACCATGCGGATTTTGATGGCGATGTAGAAGTCGCACCATGGCGAGGTGTTCTTTCTGCAGCTCAAAGCAATTGGCAAAAAGCGGTTGAGAGCTTGAATTATGGATCTGGTGCTTTCGGCATCTATGAACCTTCTTATCAGGATCACTTCAATTTGCTCTGGGCCCGTGCCGCGTTGGAAGATTTCGATGTCAATCTGGCGAAAAAGGCTTTATCTCGCGTGAAAAGCCCATCTCTGTTGAAACATCAAGCTGAGAAGGCTTTGCTTGAAGGTATAATGGCTTTTCAACTTAGTGACTTACCTGCCGCAACAATGAATTTTAGTAAAGCTATTGATCTTGGCTATCGGCCGGTCGCCGAACGGTCTCGATTTGAAAAAGTGAACAATGATCTTGTCGGTAATAAAATTGCACCCAAAGAAGCCATTGCCGCTCTTGAAAAGCTCGACTTCGGCTGGAGAGGGGATGATCTGGAAGTCAATATTCAGAAGCGGCTGGGAGACTTGTATGTGGCGACGGGGAGTATCGGAAAGGGGTTGGATACTTACAAGCGCATTGTGCATTATTTTCCCAAATCACCGTATTCCCGTGACTTAGGGCGGAAGATGAATGCCATTTTTGCCGAACTCTTTCTGGAAGGTGGTGCTGATAAATTGTCGCCAATCAAGGCGTTGGCGATTTACTATCAATATCGTGAACTGACGCCCGTCGGGAAAAAAGGTGACGATATGATCCGTATTCTTGCGGATCGGCTGGCGCGCGTAGACTTATTAGAGCAATCGGCTCAATTGTTGGAGCATCAAGTAAATTTCCGCCTTAAAGGTCTCGACAAAGCCAACGCAGGGGCAAAACTCGCGGTCATTCATTTATGGAATGAAAAACCGGCTGAAAGTCTGAAAGTGCTCTATAAAACTAGATGGCGCCAGCAATCTTCAGAAGCCCACAGGGAAAGACTTTATATTGAAGCTCGTGCACAAGCGGATCTTCAAGCTTATCCCGTCGCTTTGGATTTAATCTCTCGTGATACCAGTGAAGAAGCGGATATGCTACGCGCAGATATTTACTGGAAGTCAAAGAATTGGGCTGCTGTCATTCCCGCGCTTGAAAAGTTGATCCTGCGTAAAGCTGATGCAGCTAACCCAGAAAAGAAAAAGTTGGATCGGCAACGGATTATGCAACTTGCTGTCGCCAGGAGCCTGCATGCGGATACCTCTGGTATAAAAACGATGAGAGCAAAATATCGTGGACGGATGGACGGAACATCTGATTTATCGGCTTTTGATCTGATCACCGAACAGACAGATCCATCTGCCTCAGAATTTCGTGAGCGGGCAACCGTCATCGCGAAGGTGAGTCAATTAGAATCCTTTATGTCTGGTTACCGGGAAAAATTGGAAAACGGGGAATTTTGGGCGACTTATTAGCCGGCCAGTATTTCTCGATAAAGACCCGGATCGACATTTCCACCCGAAGCGACCGCAACAACTGTCTTCCCTTTGATATCAACTTTGTTAGTCAAAAGTGCTGCAAGGGCAACGGCACCGCCAGGTTCGACCACGCATTTGAAATGATGAAAAGCCGCCCGGATAGCCGATTTAGCTTCGCTATCGGTCACCATCAAGCCACCGGATAACGTTTTTTTGTTTACCGGAAATGTAATTTCACCGGGCATCGGGGTGACGATAGCATCACAAATGCTTTTATTTCCACTGGCGTTCGCAACGCGTGTGCCGCGCTCCAATGAGATTTTCGTATCATCAAAATACTCTGGCTCTGCTGAATATACCTTAGTTGATGGGCTTAGCTCTTGAAGAGCCAGAGAGGCTCCAGCAATTAAACCACCACCGCCCGCAGGACAAACGCAAATATCTGCCGATGCGTTTTGTTCAATAAGCTGCTCGGCGATTTCAATACCCGTTGTTCCTTGTCCTGAAATTACAAAATGATTGTCATAAGGTTTCACCAACGTCAAACCGTTCTCATCCGCAATTTTACGCCCGATCTCTTCCCGTGATTCCGTATAACGATCATAGGTAATCACCTTTGCGCCATATCCCCGGGTATTGTCCATCTTGATCTGCGGTGTGTCTTCGGGCATCAGGATCGTCGCGCGAATTCCGAGCATCTGTGCAGATAAAGCGACGCCTTGTGCGTGATTACCGCTTGAATACGCGAAAACGCCGTTTTTTTTCTGATCTGGGGACAATCGACTTAAGGTGTTATAGGCTCCCCTGAATTTGAACGATCCAGTATGTTGCAAAGTTTCGCATTTTAACAAAAGCCGAGCGCCGATTTCTTTGTTTAGCGCATGGGATTCTAATAGCGGGGTCTTACGGGCAATGCCGCGCAGGTTTTGAGCCGCTTCCAAAATTGATTGATAGGTAGGAGCTTTATTGAATTCCAGCAATGAATTGATCCATTTCTTCTAGAAGAGGGGCTTCGTCGAGGAGCGGGACATGGCCGCGATTTTCAAGAAGTAAGGCATGCATCTTTGGGTTTTCAGTTTGCATTTTATCAAAAACTTCTTGGCTTAAAATATCAGATCGAGCGCCGCGAATGGCCAGGGTAGGGATGTCTTTAAGCTCGGCGAAAAAGGGCCAAAGATCAATTGGCGCCGCATTTTCGAATTGCTTGGCCAAAGCAGGACCGAGGTTCATATCGTAATTGAAGCGGAAGTTGCCAGCGGACTTATCAAAAACAAATGTCTTCTTTGATTGTTCTAACCAATCGGCATCTGTCAAATCAGGATAGGCGTTCAAATATTGTTGTTTTTGAGCTTCTGAAACATCTTCAATAGTTGCGTATCTGATATCCTGTCCAACATAATCCAATATACGGTTTCCACCTGACGTATCAATTTCTGGACCGACATCGTTGAGAATGGCTCCAGCAATTAGTCGTTTGGCGAAACCCGCCATACCCATGGTAAGAAGTCCGCCGAGAGATGTGCCGACAAACACTGCTTTCGGAATATTCTTTGAAGATAGGAAATTATAGATGTCCCCGGCATAGATTTGCGGGTTATAATTTTCATAGTTGGTATCATAATCGGATTTTCCGCGGCCCCGATAATCTAGGGCATATACTTTTCTGCCATCACAATAACGCTCCGCAAATTCGTGAAAATCCTTTGAATTTCGTGTTAATCCAGAAAGACAGAGAAGGGGCGAGCGATCTTCATTCGTTCCATATTCCCGATAATACAGGTTAAGGCCGTCCGTCGACCGGTAGAAGTGTTCTGTAAAGGACATGTTTAGACAATCTTCTAGTAAAATGTTAGGCGCCAACGATTGGAGGAAGTGCACTCAAGTCCGTTATCTGAGCGTCTGGCTTGCCAGGAAGGTGTTCATCGGCTTGGCCAAATCTATTGCACCAGACGACGTTGAAACCAAAAGCTTTCGCTGCATATGCATCCCAGGCGTTCGACGACTGGAACGAAATTTCTGATGGTAATACATTAAGCCGATCCACCGCCATTTGATAAACAGAGGGATCTGGTTTGTAAATGCCGACGTCCTCGATGGAATATGAGCCGTCCAGGAGATGTCCAATGTCTGCATTTTCGACGGCAGCGTCGAGCATTTTCTGTGTACCATTGGATAAAATGGCGGTTCTAATATTGGCGGCCTTCAATGTTTCCAGCATGGGTTTGACTTCTGAGTAAGCCGATAGTTTGAGATACAAATTCATCAGGCGGTCTCGTAACTCAGTATCATCTATACTAGAGGTCGCAAGCGCGAAATCTAGAGCGTCGCCAGTAACTTGCCAGAAATCTGCATGACGTTTTTGTAAGCTGCGAAGCCAGGTGTATTGCAACTGCTTCATACGCCAGTTATTGGCAACCTCTTCCCATTTATCGCCTAAGGCGGCCTGCTCTTCGCGGGCAGCGGCGTTTACATCGAACAATGTGCCGTAGGCATCAAAGACACAGGCTTTAATATTGTTTAGTTTCAAGGTTGTCATTTTTTGCACTCATTTTTATAGGCGCCCAATTCAAATGTTGGACGTTTATCTTTATAATGCAAGTGAAGAATGTGCAAAACACTGTGTCGGCAAATTAGTGAGTCGCAAGACCCCGGTTAAGATCCTGATAAATGGTTAGCTTCACGTCCTGAGTTACGGCAAGTCGTTGGCGATAAACCTGTAAATTCTCTATAACCCGTTGCACGTAATTCCGTGTTTCCGTAAAGGGAATAAACTCAATCCAATCAATCATATCGATTTCACCAGTGCGCGGATCACCCCAAGTTTTGATCCATTTACGAACATTGTTTGGACCGGCATTATACGAAGCGATGGCCAAAACATAGGATCCATTAAATTCGTCGACGAGACCGGAAAGGTAGGAACTGCCAAGCAAAGCGTTGTAATTAGGATCCTCGGTCAACTGATATTTCGAATAGCTTACTTTCAAGGATCGCGAAACGTATTTTGCCGTCGCCGGCATTAGCTGCATTAAGCCTCGGGCACCTGCGCTCGAAATAGCATCAGAGGCGAAGGCACTTTCCTGACGCATAATAGCAAAAACAAGGGCCTTTTCGATGGATGGATTGTCTGCTTCAGCGCCATTTGTCGGCCAATTGATTTCCGTCAACTCTGTCCCTCTTTGGGAAGCCCGCTTTGCCACAGAAATGGCATAGTCAGGTCGACCGATATCACTGGCTAATTTTGCCAGGTATTTAAAATCGTCCGTTGTTTCAGCAGTCTCTGCCATCTCCAGCAGGAAATATCTTGTCCATTTTGGCTTATTCAACTCAGCAAGATGGCGAATAATTAATGTGCGTTCATCTGCATCATACGCTTTCTCAGTCTGCGGGCTGATTTCAGCAAGTCTGGGTATCATAGGTAATTGGCTTTTCCCTAATTCGAAATGCGCCATTTGTCCATAATACGTAGTGTAATGCTGCGCCGCGACTTCATACCAATATTTTGCAAGTGCGTCTTCACGAGCGGTCGTATCCGCACGCCCTATCCAATATGCCGCGCGGGCGCGACTGATGGGGTAGCCGACATTTTCATACATTTTAACGAAATGTTGGCGTGCGATGGCCGGATCACCGAGAAACTGTAGTGAAATCCATCCTGATAACCATTCTGCGGTGGCAAAATCGCCACCTTTCGTCAATCCATGCCGGCTTACAAGTTTATAGGCGTCTGTAATGTGGCCTTTGGCCAGCAATTTGCGTGCTTGCAAATGCCGTTCTCGCCACCATTTTTCAGCCCGCGGTACGGTTTCATCCATTTGCAAAAGAAGATCCTGGCTTTCTTCATGCAAGGATTTCTGTCTACGCCATTTAGCGCGTTCAAAAATCAAACCTGGATCATTCTGTAATTCACTAGGTACACTTCGGACCGCATTATCAACATTGCCTTTTTTCATCATCAGCTGGATGCGAGCCATCGCAAGTTTGCTTTTTCCTTTACTTGCATAAGGAAGCATACGTGTCGCCGCTGTCGCTTTTCTCTCCCACAATAGATGTTCGAGACGACTATCATGATCTTCAACGGTGAGGAGCTGCTGAAAGTTCTTTAAGGTGGCTCGCTCGAGATCTTTTGGGAAGTTACCTTTCCGCCAAGCTCGTCTTACAAAATCTTCACCAAGTGCCGGTTGCCCTGTTTCGATGAGAGCTTCTCCATAACGAAGCATGCCTGTGCCAGTGAGCGGTTCTCGCGAATTGAACCAAGAAATGGTCTTATCTGCTGAAATGGGGTCGACTAGGGCTTCTTCAGCTCGTCTTTGCAATGTTGATTGCCGTGGCCAATTGGGATTATTTTCAATGAATTTGGAAATTCGTTCGAAGCTTGCTTTGTTGCGATAAGCGGTCATCCAACGCCAGTCGATAATTTTCGCCGGTAACTTATATTCAGCACGTCGCGCCATTGACCGCGCTTTCTTCCATTGACGATCAGTGGCCAAAGCAAAGGCTTGCTTGTAAATAACCCGATCTTTTTTGCTGAGTAATCCAGTGGAAAGTGGATGCGGTGGCAGAGCAATACCGACGGGGCGTTTTTTTGGTACGGGCGCGGTCGAGACGTTCAAAAGAGCTAGATCGCCTATTTCCGGTTTTTGACGTGGAGTGGGAACGAAATTATTTCGGCCTGCATCCGTTGCCATTGCCGACTGTGTGCGATCAATTTGAGTATCTTCCTGAAGCGGCACAGGTTTTCCCGTTGCCCCACCTATGGACGGTGCATACATTAAGCTGGCCATAAAAATACTAGTAACTATGGTCTTGTTCATCGTCGATACCCAATACTCAAAAAATGTTGATCTTGCTCGCTCCTGTACCTAAAAACATATGAAAGAATACATTATCAGATAATTTATCTCAATTATGCAGACTTTTGTTTGCCATTTCGTAAACATCATTGGATAAATCAGTAATATCCAAAATTTCTTCTAATTTTCCGGTCATCAGCTTCTGACGATCTGCATCATATCGGCGCCATTGTCCCAAAGGAGCAACAAGCCGGGCGGCGATTTGAGGATTTGTGCCATTTAGTTGTTTGATAGCATTAAACAAGAATTGGTACCCTTTGCCGGTTTTCTCGTGAAAATGCACCGGGTTTCCCGATACAAAGGCGGCAATAAGCGATCGGACGCGATTTGGGTTCCGCATTGTAAACGCTGGATGAGACAATAGTTTTGTTACATCCTCCAAAGCTGTCGGTCGTGATGACATCGCCTGAACCGTAAACCACTTGTCGACAACAAGTGGGTCAGATTCCCATTTTCGATAAAAATCTGCAAAGACCTCGTCTCGTAAAAGCCCATGGGATTCTCCTAAATAAACAAGAGATGCCATGGCGTCAGTCATATTTTCAGCGGTGCGGTACTGTTCTGCAGCCAGCTCGAAATACTTTTCTTTCGCGGTTGCGGTCAAAAACCGTAGAGCAGTATTTTTGAGTTTTCGATTGCTAGCACCAGATTGAGTTTCAAGGGCTTTACAGTCCTTATAAATTTGCGAAAAATTCTCTTCTAGTTCCCAGCCAATTTCTTCCATGGCATTGTTGCGAATAGAATGAATAGCTTCCACGTCCACTATTGGCATTTTCTGAGCGATATCCTGTTCGCTGGGTAAGGAAAGAGCAATAGCCGCAAATGCCGGATCCAGATCTTTATCGGTCAGAATATTCTTGATAGCCGACAAATACATTTTAGGGAGTTCTTGCAATGTACCGACGTGATGGCGATTTACTTGGCCGAGCAGTATGTTGGAAGATAATCGCTGTCCGGCGTCCCAGCGATTAAATAAATCTGTTTCGTTTGAAAAGAGGAATAGTAATTTCTCATTATCAAGTTTTTGGTCCAGCTTAATTGGCGCTGAAAAGCCGCGAAATAAAGACGCTGTTGGCTCAGTTGTAATATGCTCAAAGAAGAAGGTTTGCTTTTTCTCAGTCAGATTAAGGACTTGACTGGTGGTATTGGTATCCGACTCTATCGTGAAAAGTAATTCCTTGCCGGCACCGTCCAGCAAGCTCATATCGACGGGAATATGATAGGGCAGGAAATTTTCCGCAAGTATGGGATTTTCCTGTTCCAATGTCAGGGAATATTGCTGGCCCAATGGGTCATAATTTTCCGTCACTTTGATGACCGGTGTTCCGGCTTGATTATACCATCTGCGAAACTGAGTTAAGTCCATGCCAGAGCCGTCTTCCATAGCGCAGAGAAATTCCTCCGTTGTTACAGCTTGGCCATCATGTCGGTCAAAGTAAATATCCATGCCTTTACGGAAGTTCTTTTTACCCAAAATGGTGTGGATCATCCGAATGACTTCCGCGCCTTTTTCGTACACTGTGGCAGTGTAGAAATTATTTATCTCCACATAACTTTGCGGCTGAATTGGATGGGAGAGGGGACCTGCATCTTCTGGAAATTGAGCCGCGCGGAGTCGTTGAACATCATTAATTCGAAAGACAGCAGCAGAATTCATGTCAGCAGAGAATTGTTGATCCCGGAAAACAGTTAGGCCTTCTTTTA
This sequence comes from Sneathiella sp., assembly GCF_036960985.1. Classification (NCBI taxonomy): domain Bacteria; kingdom Pseudomonadati; phylum Pseudomonadota; class Alphaproteobacteria; order Sneathiellales; family Sneathiellaceae; genus Sneathiella; species Sneathiella sp. Next base: position 36,756 of record NZ_JBALWD010000013.1, read on the forward strand.
GAGTCAGTTGAAACCAGTCGCGACAGGTAATACGATTTCCAGTCCAGTTGTGGAAATATTCATGGGCTATCACGCTTTCAATCCCGTCATAATCCGCATCTGTTGCGCTTTGTGGGGAGGCGAGAACATATTTAGAGTTAAAGACATTGAGCCCTTTATTCTCCATCGCACCCATATTGAAATCGCTCACCGCCACGATCATGAATATATCCAGGTCATATTCCCGTCCAAATTCATCTTCATCCCATTTCATCGATTTCTTGAGCGACGTCATGGCGTGTTCACATTTGTCCTGGTTGCCTTTTTCAACGAATATTTGAAGCGTGACATTGCGCCCTGAAGCCGTAATAAATTGATCTTCGACACAGGCAAGATCACCGGCCACGAGGGCAAAAAGATACGCCGGCTTTGGATGTGGATCTTCCCATTTGACAAATGTGCGGCCGTCATCCAATTGTTTTTCTTCTACTTTGTTTCCATTGGACAACATAACCGGATACAATTTTGCGTTGCCGATGATTGTCGTCGTAAACACCGACATTACATCTGGACGATCGAGAAAATAGGTAATTTTACGGAAACCTTCAGCCTCGCATTGCGTGCAAAAATTTCCACTCGATTTATAGAGGCCTTCGAGGGCCGTATTCTCTTGCGGCTTGATTTTAGTCACGACGGCAAGCGTGAATTCTTTCTCTGATGCTGGGATTGGGATATGCAAGTAGTCGTCAGAGAACTCATAGGCCGTTGTATCAAGTCTCAAATCGTTTCGGCTTACAGAACATAACTCTAGATTTTCGCCATTTAAACTCAAAGTGGAAGTCTGAGTATTCACACGTTTCAAATGCATTGTCGAGGACACAGTTGTCTCCTCTTCTCCGAGTTCAACGACAAGATCAATGCTGCGAATTGAGAAATCTGGCTGTTTGTAGTCTTTTAGGTAAATGGTGGCAGGTTGAACTTGGGTTTCTAACAATGCACTGACCTTTATTGGAATGATACAGGTTCAAGATAGACAGATTGCAGCATCGATCAAGGCTTGAGCCGTATATTCTTCATTTAGCTATGCAAATAAAAAAACCACGAATTTCAACTTTTGGACGTACTAAGATGCACTTACCACTTGCCAAGTCCGGGATCATGCCTATAAATCAGGCGTTCGGCATGAAAAATTGTATATTTGTGACGTAATCGCAGGAATTTGCCGTTCTTGGAAAATTGAAATTAACTATTGAGGACATTGTCATGTTTAGAGGATCGATCACCGCGCTTATTACTCCCTTTGATGGAGAGCGCGTGGACGAAAAATCGTTTCAATCCTTTTGTGACTGGCAGATAAAATCCGGAACCAAGGCGCTGGTTCCAACCGGAACCACTGGCGAGTCGCCGACCCTTAGTCACCCAGAGCATGATCGTGTTGTTGAGCTTTGTATTGAGGCCGCGGCCGGGCGTGTGCCTGTAATGGCCGGAACTGGGTCTAATAATACAGCAGAAGCTATTCGTCTGACCCAGTCCGCGAAGGACGCCGGTGCAGATGCTGCTTTGATCGCAATGCCTTATTATAACAAGCCGACGCAAGACGGTATGGTGGCGCATTACACGGCAATTCATAATGCCGTCGATATTCCGATTTATATCTATAATATTCCCGGTCGCTCAATCGTAGATATGACGCCTGAAACTATGGGAAAATTATCAAAATTGAAAAATATTGTCGGCGTCAAAGATGCCACCGGTGATGTGGGGCGTGTTACGTCGCAACGCGAATTCTGTGGGAACGATTTTAACCAGTTATCCGGCGAAGATACGACCGCCATCGGTTTTAACGCCCATGGTGGAAATGGCTGCATTTCTGTAACCTCAAATGTGGCGCCAGATCTTACAGCGATCATGCAGAATGCAAGCCTGCACGGCGAGCGAGCCATTGCCATTGAAATGCAGGACCGCTTAATGCCTTTGCATAAGGCATTGTTTGTGGAATCAAGCCCTGCGCCGACTAAATATGCGTTGTCTTTGCTTGGAAAATGCAAGGAGGATGTTCGTCTTCCTATTATTCCTCTTCAGGAGGCCTCTAAACGCATAATAGAAGCAGCTATGAAGCATGCGGGAATTTTGGATTAGGGAGCGGATTGGTTCCGTAAAACTATGGCCGGAAGAACTGTCGCCGAAAACCGAAAGGCTCGCTATAATTACTTCATAAATGAGGAATTTGAAGCGGGTATGATGCTGCTCGGCACGGAGGTAAAGAGCCTTCGTGAAGGGCGGGCAAACATCCAGGAATCCTATGCGTCATTCGAGAACGATGGCTTGTATTTGGTGAATGCCCATATCGCAGAATATGGCCACGGCAACCGTAATAATCACGATCCAATGCGACCTCGTCAATTGCTCTTGCACAAAAAAGAACTCAGCAAGATTGCGGCGCAGTTGCAACGAGCCGGGAAAACGCTTATCCCGCTTTCAGTTTATTTTAATGATCGTGGCATTGCGAAAGTTAAAGTAGGCCTTGCTTCAGGCAAGAAGCAGCATGATAAAAGGGCGACGGAAAAAGAGCGTGACTGGAACCGCGAGAAACTAAGGCTCTTGAAAGACAACCAGTAGGGTCAAATAGCAATTTGTTCTAAAGTTAGAGGAACATTGAATTGCAGTCCGAAGAAGCCGTCTTTAGCCCAAATGATCCGGCTTTTGGTGCCGTCCACGAAAATCAGCGAAGACTTCAGCAAAAAGGCTGTGCCGGCAGGGGGATTGCCTGCTACCCAAATTCTTGCGCCTGTTTGACTGTAATCGACAAGGCTAACGCTGGTTTTCATATCATTTTCAATCAGGACGGCGGGCCAGTTTCCCGAATGCCTTTCATGCTGACGACGATTTCGCATCGGCTCATTGGAATCTGAAAACACTGGAATGGCACCAGCTTGCAAACTGGCAAGTTGGTGAGGCTTATATTTTTTGACATTCTTCTTTCTGATCAAAACTGCTTCATGCAGTTTTTCAGGCTCCGCACCGGTGATGTCAGCAAAACCGAAAGATGATTGCCCGACTGGGCGGTACCGAGCCTTGCGAAGAGAAAAGGGCGCGGCCAATAGCGACCAGGTGTTATTGCTTATTTTACCGTTGGGGTCGGGGGCGCTATTTTCTTCAAGAATTTCATGATCCATTTGCAATCCATGTTCTTCAGCGCGACCCAGTAGCCAATTAAGAGCAATATCCGACAGGCCGCTATCGCGACATCCACCTACAGTATTCTCGTGAGATCCCGCGAACCAAACCTGTTCCACGGCCTGAATAGCCGGAGATTGTACGCCGTTCCATAGCCCGGGGCGGAATCGGCTGCGTTTCTCATCCAGAGCAAGAGCTTGGTATGCTGCTTCTACATTGTTGCTGATTTTGTGATCGTGTAACAGCATCCAACTTTGTGAAATTTTGTTTAGTCCAGGGGTCGGCAATCCATAACTACCGATCGTATCCCAGCATCCCAAAAATTTAATGGTAACTTCGCGCCCGTTCAACTTACCGGCAATATCTCTGGCAGCAGGTGTGTCGAGGGCCTCAATGGGAATTTGGCTATATTCAAAAGCATCCGCTATCTTGTCAATATCATCTGGGCGCAGCAATCCGACCCGATCAATCATATCCACCAATCGTCGCAGGTTAAAGGCACCCAGACCGGCACCAAACATGTAAATATGATCTCCCGGTTGATAAGTATGTATCAAGAAGGAATAGGCGTCGAAGATTTCGGTCTTCAAGCCAGCCCCAAATAACCGCCTCGTAAGTTGCTTGTATTTGGGCGAGGGGCTATTGGAAAGATCCGGAAAACTTATTTGTTCGCGGCCATTCTGGCACAGTGGGGCAAGGCTTATTTGTGCCAAAGCGATATTGCTTGGAACTCGCCGTTTCTTGCTTCGATACTCTGTACGTTGCCAGCAACAATCACTGAATATAACAAGATTTCGCCCCATGAGGTCCCCTCCTGGACGGTGTATTGTACCAGAGCTGCTACATATGGTCATCAAGCTTTTAAATGATACCCAGGTAACATCATACTTTTACTTGGTGTGTAAAATTGGATCTCCAAGGGGCAAACTCGTTTGCCGATCAGAATATTTAAAAGTAAAGCTTTCAAGTTTTAATCGTGCAGGAAAATCAATTTTCAAAAAACAGAATTAGTGAGATAAAGAGGACTACGCGAGTTTTTCTGCTTCATCGTACATCTCATATTCGACGGGGTAGTCTTCGACGTCTCTATCCTGTCTCTGGCTCACAGCTCGGCCTACATTTTTTTCCATGTCCTTGAGTTCAAGGAAGAAATCGGCTTGCCGGCGTAACTCATCTGCAATCATCGGCGGTTGAGATTTTACGGTGCTAACAACTGTTACCCGAACCCCGCGTTTTTGAACGGCTTCGATCAACCGTCGAAAATCGCCATCGCCGGAAAAAAGAACAGCATGATCAATATGTTCCGCTAAATCGATCATATCGATCGCAAGCTCGATATCCATATTGCCTTTGTACTTGCGGCGCCCTGTCGCGTCCGTAAATTCTTTCGTCGGCTTTGTGACCATTGTATAACCATTGTAATCTAACCAGTCCACTAAAGGGCGAATTGGCGAATATTCCTGATCTTCAATGAGTGCCGTATAATAAAAGGCGCGAACCAAGCGTACTTGCGATGAAAATTCACTCAGCAATTTCTTATAATCTATATCAAATCCAAGCGATCGTGCAGACGCGTATAAATTTGATCCATCTATAAAAAGTGCAGTTCTCTCTTCCGAATAAAAAGTCATTTTATTTTCCGGTGTTAATCTATAAAATATTCTTTAATCGGGATTTAGCAATCCCCCCATACTTACTTCATAGCATATTTTCGTTTCTTTTCACTAGGTATCATTTGAAATAAATTTTACGGAATTGCGAAGAAAGTTTTGTATTTAGCTGAAAACAAAGATACTTTGAGGACTGGCACGTGATATTAATTGGCCTCGGCGCTAATCTTCATCATCCAATTTATGGATCGCCGGCGGAGACTATAAAAGCTGCAATTCAGGCCCTGAACGGCTTATTTGATATTCAAATGCAATCAAGTTTGTATCAATCAGCCCCTGTTCCGATTTCCGATCAACCATGGTTCATCAACGCAGTTATCGGTGTTTCCACAAGTATTACCTTAAAAGAAACTCTTAATATATTGCATAATATAGAGAAAGAGTTTGGCCGTGTACGTAAATTAGCGTGGGAAGCACGTGTGCTGGATCTAGATTTATTGACCTTTTATGAAGAAATTACCGAGAATAAGGATCAGCGGATTGGGCCCGTCGTACCTCATCCATTTATGGCAGAACGCAGATTTGTGCTCGTGCCAATATTGGAAATAGCACCGGCCTGGAAACATCCTGTATTAAAACTCACTGCAGCGGAGATGTTGGCGTTTCTTCCCGATGGTCAAAAACTTGAAAAATTGAAAATCAATTAGTCGATTTTGAAGCGATGGGACTGAAGGTTGGAGGCTATTTCGAAAATATGGCGGGTCGTTTTTCGTATCGAGGAACGATTTTTGTATGAAAAGTCTAAAAACATGGCTTTTTCGGATCACTTTGCCTTGCTATCCCATGCACAAACGAATATGTAGTACGTTAATTCATAGACATCTGGAGTAATTGTATATGGCCCGCGTCACTGTTGAAGATTGTGTTGAACGAATTCCTAATCGATTTGACATCGTTTTATTGTCGGCACGTCGTGCACGCGCTATTGCCGCCGGATCAATGCTTACCGTTGATCGCGACGACGATAAGAACCCTGTCGTTTCCTTACGTGAAATTGGCGATGGCACCATTGATCTTGTTGAACTGAAATCCAATCTTATTCATTCTTTGCAGCGCCGCGTAGAAGTAGATGAGCCTGAAGAAGACAATATGGCAGCTTTGATGAGCTCAAGTAACGAATGGGCCGGTGTTATTCAGGAAAACACAGCAGCTGAGACTTTTTCTGCTGATGAAGTTGGCGCGATGGTTGAAGAAACGCCTGCTGCCGACCCGGCCGGAACCACGGAAGCCGACGATACCCAGCCAGAAGTCTGAGCACCCTTTTTTGCCCTAAGGTACGAATTTATTCTGCCTTAGGAGCATTTTCTTCCCGACTACGATTGCATATTATTTCCGACCGCCTGTATAGTCATGGTTCTGGCAATTTGCCCAGTAATTATGGTTTTCGCAGAGCTGTCTTATTCTGATGTTACGTCAAGTTGAATTAGTCGAACGTGTCTTAAGTTATGATCCACAGGCGGATGAGGATTTACTCAACCGGGCATATATTTTTACGGTCAAAACTCATGGCAGTCAGGTCCGAGCATCTGGTGACCCGTATTTCTCCCATCCCATTGAAGTTGCCGGTATTCTGACCGAGTTGAAATTAGATACAGCAACGATTATTACAGCGCTCCTTCACGACACTATTGAAGATACAGTAGCAACACAGGAAGAAATTGAGAAAATCTTTGGTACAGAGATCGCCGTACTGGTTGATGGTGTTACTAAATTATCGCAGTTAGAGTTGCAGTCAGACAGAACAAAACAGGGCGAAAATTTTCGAAAACTTTTGTTGGCCATGTCCAATGACATCCGGGTTCTACTGGTAAAGCTCGCCGACCGTTTACACAACATGCGAACCTTGCATTTCATTAAAAACCCGGAAAAGCGAAAACGAATAGCGACCGAAACACGAGAGATCTATGCACCCCTTGCCGAGCGGATCGGCATGCAGCATTTTCGTGACGATCTGGAAGATCTTGCTTTTGAAGAACTTAACAGCGAAGCACGGAAATCTATCAAGCGCCGGTTGGAATTCCTCCGGGCGGAAGAGGGCAACGTCGTTGATGTGATTATCGAGCGACTACGAGCGGACTTAAAAGAAGCTGGTATCGAAGCGGAAGTGGCTGGCCGGGAAAAGAGATTTTACTCCATCTGGCGAAAAATGGAGCGCAACAATGTCTCCTTCGAACAATTGTCTGATATCATCGCTTTTCGTGTAGTCGTGGATGATGTGGCAGAATGTTATCATGTTCTCGGTATTCTGCATGCCAAATACTCTATGGTACCTGGACGGTTCAAAGACTACATATCGATCCCGAAACGCAACAATTATCAATCTATCCATACGACTCTAATTGGTCCCGAACGGCAGCGGATTGAAGTACAGATCCGGACCCGTGAGATGCACGAAATTAATGAGTATGGAGTGGCGGCCCATTGGCAATATAAGGACAGTCAGACAAAAAGTGTACAAGAGGGCACACAATACCGTTGGCTGCGGGAATTGCTGGAGATACTTGAAAACACTCAAGATCCCGATGAGTTTCTGGAAAATACAAAATTGAGTATGTTCCAGGACCAAGTGTTCTGTTTCTCACCAAAAGGCGATCTAATCTCGCTCCCTGCTGGCAGTAGTCCAGTTGATTTTGCCTATGCCGTCCATACGGATGTCGGCAACACTTGTGTGGGATCAAAAATTAATGGGCGGTTAGTGCCACTTCGCACTGTGTTGAGGAATGGTGATCAGGTCGAAATACTTCGGTCAAAAAACCAGACACCGTCGCCAACTTGGGAAAGCTTTGTCGTTAGCGGAAAGGCCCGCTCTGCTATTCGACGTTTCACCCGGATGAAACAACGGGACCAATACATAGAATTGGGACGGGCAATTGCTGAAAAAGCATTTCGCGTCGACGGAAAACGGTTTGCGGAGAAGGCCCTGCAAACGGCTGTAAAAGTTTGGGATCAAGAAAATGTCGGTGATATTTATTGTTTGCTTGGCGACGGAACACGGACAAGCCGGCAACTCATCGATGTCATCTTTCCGGGGGAAAAGAAGAAGGATGATGCGGAGAATACGACGCCATCAATAAAGACCAAAGATAAAACCAGCGCGAAGAACAAAGATCATGCAATTCCGATCCGTGGACTTATTCCTGGTATGGCGATGCATCTTGCTGGTTGTTGTCATCCATTGCCTGGCGATCGGATTGTAGGCATCGTGAGCACGGGCAGGGGGGTCACAATCCATACTATTGACTGCGAAACATTAGAGCAGTTTGCGGAAGTGCCAGAGAGATGGCTTGATGTTTCCTGGGATCAGGAAAATCAGGAAGCTGCGATGCCTGTTGGCCGTATTCAGGTAATCGTCGCCAATGAACCAGGAGCGCTTTCCAGTATCACCTCCACTATTGCGTCTAACAACGGTAATATTAATAATTTACGTATTGCCAATCGGAGTCAGGATTTCTTTGAAATGTTGATTGATATACAGGTACAAGATGTGCGACATCTGACGAATATAATCGCCGCCTTGCGGGCGGACCCCGTAATAAGTTCTGTTGAGCGTTCCTCAGGATAAAGAAAGCTGACAATGACTGACGAAGAAATTCTCTCCCATTTCCGGGAAACTGATGCACTGCTGGAAGGCCATTTTTTATTGAGCTCTGGCTTGCATTCAAATCGCTATCTACAATGTGCGAAGGTTCTTATGTATCCGGACCGGGCAGCCCTATTGTGCCGAGCTCTTGCCAATAAAGTTGAAGCAGCGCTTGGCGTGAATGCTGTCGATATTGTCGTTGCACCAGCAATGGGTGGTGTCATAGTTGGATACGAAATGGCCCGCCAATTAAATGTGCCGGGAATGTTTACGGAACGCGAGAACGGAGAATTCGCCTTTCGTCGCGGATTTAGTCTTACTCCAGGCGCTCGTGTCGTTATGTCAGAAGATATTGTGACAACAGGAAAGTCCAGCCGTGAATGCATCGCAGCTATTACAGCCGCTGGAGGCCATGTTGTTGCCGCGACATGTCTGATTGACCGTTCGAACGGAACGGCTGATGTAGGCGTGCCGCTTGTGTCTCTGATGCAAATGGACGTACAGACGTTTGAACCGCATAATCTGCCGGCAGAATTGCAAGGAACAAAGGCCATTAAGCCGGGTAGTCGAGACATAAAGTAATAACTAGAAAAGTGGTAGTAAATGTTTCGACGTCGTAACAAGCCGACGAAAACTAAGCAATTTGGTGAATTTTTCTGGCCATCAATTGGCTTTAAAAGGTCGTCCAAATATGTTGGATATCGTCTTGCGCGGCTTCCAGGCACTTCTTATTCACTTGCGGCAGGTTTTGCCTTTGGGGCGGCTGTCTCTTTCACGCCTTTCATTGGGCTTCATTTCATTATCAGCGCCATTCTCGCGTGGATTTTTAGAGCAAATATAATAGCGTCGGCGCTTGGAACGGTTGTTGGTAATCCGTGGACGTTTCCCTTTATCTGGACACTCATTTATTCTATCGGGCAGTGGATGTTGGGCCATGATGAATCTCAAGGCAGTTTTAATGAGGCCAATATGCGACTCTTTTTCGATGGTCTCTGGGAGGGAAACTGGCACGAAGTATCCGGTATTTTCTTTGATGTCATTCACCCCATGCTCATTGGTTGCATTCCCGTTTCACTGATTGTCTGGGTGATTTTTTTCTATCCTTTGAAGGAACTAATACGTAGATTTCATGCTAAGCGAGCGACACTTATTGGTTTGGCGCGGCCGTCAAATGGCGCGGATGAACCGGACAAGAATAATAACTCGGGGGAAAATCAGGTATGAGACAATTGCGGTTAGGCGTTAATATTGATCATGTTGCAACAATCCGCAATGCCCGCGGTGGTGTTCATCCTGACCCTCTTCGTGCGGCACAGATGGCTGAAGAGGCTGGCGCAGACGGAATTACCGCGCATTTACGAGAGGACCGTCGCCATATTAGTGACAGTGATATGAGGAGATTGACTGAAAGCTTGTCGATCCCGCTGAACTTTGAAATGGCTGCAACGGATGAGATGTTGGAAATTGCACTGTCCCACAAACCTCATGCAAGTTGCCTGGTGCCGGAGAAACGTGAGGAGAGGACGACAGAAGGGGGACTGGATGTGGCAGGCGGGCATAATATGCTGCAAAGTTATGTCAGCAGCCTACTTGATAACAATATACGTGTCTCCCTTTTTATCGAGCCGGATCCGCGGCAATTGGAAGCTGCCGCTCGTCTTTCCGCGGATATTGTTGAGCTTCATACCGGGACTTATTGCGATGCGACAGATAGTATAAAACGCAAAAGCGAACTGGAACGGATCGTTGCAGCGGCGGCCCTGGCCGAAGAGCTGGGCCTGGAATGTCATGCCGGGCATGGCTTGACTTACGATACGGTGGCGCCTGTCGCATCTATTTCAACTATTGTTGAACTTAATATTGGCCATTTTTTAATAGGGGACGCAATTTTCATCGGACTTGATACAGCGATCATGAAGATGCGTAACCTTATGGATCAGGCACGTAATCCTCATTAACAACCACGTAATGCCGAGAGAGGACATCCGTTGATTTTAGGTATTGGAAACGACATTATCGATATTCGGCGTATTGAGAAAACGCTCGACCGATTTGGTGAGCGGTTCGTAGCGCGTATTTACACGGAAATTGAAGTTAAGAAATCTGAGCGACGCCTCAATCGTGTTGAATCCTACGCAAAACGTTATGCGGCCAAAGAAGCTTGCTCAAAAGCCCTTGGAACAGGGTTTCGCAAAGGCGTTTTTTGGAAGGATATGGGGGTCATAAATTTGCCTTCCGGTAAGCCTACTATGAGCCTGACCGGCGGCGCATTAGAGCAATTGATGAAGATTACCCCGCCGGGTATGAAAGCAGAGATACATTTAACAATCACGGATGAACCACCACAGGCACAAGCATTTGTCCTTATATCAGCGGTGCCGCTGGATTAAGTCGTTTTCTTCCGGACTGACATTCGTTAATTCGGTTGCTTGAGCGAGGTGTTCATGCGATTGAGAGACAATTATTAGATTTATTTGGAAAAGTTTTATGAAAGAAGACGCTATCAACGCGAAAGGCGGAATTGGTGAGACAATCCGTACGATAATTTATGCGGTCCTGATCGCTGTCGTTATTCGAACATTCGCTTATGAACCGTTTAAAATTCCTTCGGAATCGATGCTGCCTACACTGATGATCGGCGATTATTTATTTGTGTCCAAATTTTCCTATGGCTATAGCCGTCATTCGTTTCCGTTTAGCCTCGCGCCAATTTCAGGCCGCATTTTTGAAGATATTCCTGAACGCGGTGATGTCGCAGTTTTTAAAAAACCAATTGGGGAACCAGTTGATTATATCAAACGAATTATGGGGTTGCCCGGCGATAAATTGCAGATGATCAATGGTGTTCTTTTTATTAATGGTACAGCTGTCAAGAGAGAGCGGGTAGAAGATTATGTGGATCATGACCGGTATGGCAATGCGCGACAAATTGCGCAATATCGTGAAACGCTTCCTGGCGGCCGGACTTATTTGACATTGGATACCACAATTCAGGGTTTGATGGACAATACTGATGTTTATAATGTGCCGGAAGGCCATGTATTCGGAATGGGCGACAATAGAGACAATTCGACAGACAGTCGATTTTTAGCCCATGTCGGCTATATTCCAATGGAGAATCTTGTCGGCCGCGCTGAAATCATCTTTATGTCATTGAATGGCGCTGCCGAATGGTATGAAGTTTGGAATTATCCTTTTGCGATCCGTTGGAATCGGATCTTGACCTCCCTGAATTGATGCGTGGCAGAGACAAAAAACTCAACGAGGTGATGGGTCTTCTCGGACACGAATTTGGAGATTTGTCTTTACTGCAGGCGGCACTAACCCATTCGTCGCTGACCAAAGGTCGCCGTCACAATGCGGCGCAACAGGATTATGAAAGATTGGAATTTTTGGGCGATAGAGTGCTGGGCCTGATTGTTAGTGAAGAGCTTTTCCGCCGTTTCGGGGAAGCAGATGCAGGAATTCTTTCACGCCGTTATAATACGCAAGTGCGCCGGGAGACATTGGCCGAAATATGCTCGGAAATCGGCCTCGATAAATATGTTTTTATGGCCGATGATTTAGCAGCTTCCGGTGGCCACAAAAACCCGGCTATTCTTGAAGATGTTATGGAAGCAACGATCGCTGCCATTTATCTCGACGGTGGTTATGATGCCGCGCGGGAATTTATTAAAAGCAAATGGTGGAAACGCCTGGACCGAGAAGGCGCGTCAAAAAAAGACCCGAAGTCGTTTTTACAAGAATTGGCGGCAAAAATTGGTAAACCGCCGCCAAAATATACTGTTGTCGAAGAAACGGGACCTGACCACGCACCAATGTTTAAAGTCGATGTTCGGCTGGAAGGGCTTGATCCTTATGAAGGACAGGGTCCTTCAAAAAGGATTGCGGAACAACAAGCGGCTGAACGAATGCTTAAGGATTTACAAAGTGACTAATCAACAAAGTGACGAAGTACTGACGAAATGCGGTTACGTTGCCCTTGTCGGGGCTCCCAATGCCGGCAAGTCAACTCTGCTCAATCAATTGGTTGGTGCGAAAATCGCCATTGTTACGCCGAAAGTCCAGACGACACGTGCGCGCGTTACTGCAATTGCAATTGAAGGCCAAAGTCAGCTTATTTTTGTCGACACGCCGGGCATTTTCAAACCAACGCGTCGCCTTGAAAAAGCAATGGTGGATGCCGCGTGGGGCGGGGCGCAGGATGCTGATAAGATTGTTTTGATTGTCGATGCGATAAAAGGTATCTCTTCGGATGTGGAACGCATTATCGCCGGCCTCAAAAAATCCGGCCGACGTGCTCATGTAATCTTGAATAAAATAGATGCTTTGAAGCGAGATACTTTGCTGGGCCTTGCTCAGAAATTATCAGAAGAAGACGTCTTTGATGAAGTGTTTATGATTTCAGCATTGAAAGGCGACGGCGTTGACGATTTACGTGCTGCTTTGGCAGTCCAAATGCCTGATGGCCCGTGGCTTTATCCGGAAGACCAGCTTGCGCTCGCACCCATGCGCCAATTAGCTGCTGAAATAACGAGGGAAAAGCTGTTCCTTCGGATGAACCAGGAATTACCCTATGCCTTAACCGTTGAGACGGAAAGCTGGGAAGAGCGAAAAGATGGTTCTGTGAAAATACAGCAGGTCATTTATGTTTCCAGGACCAATTATAAACCAATGGTGTTGGGAAAAGGCGGTCAAACTATCAAAAAGATAGGTGCAATGGCGCGTGAGGACCTCGAGGAAATGCTGGAACGGCGTGTTCATCTTTTTCTTTTTGTTAAAGTCCGTGAAAAATGGCTTGATGATCCTGAGCGATATAGAGAAATGGGCTTAGAATTCCCGAAAGATTGAAGTTTTTGCACTAATATTAATTGCATGAATCAGTATGGTGCTGAATTTCTCATCCGTAAAAATAAATCTTTGTCGAAAAATGGCGAAAATTTCTATCCAGAGTCATTACTGCCATCGATTCTATTAGATTTATCAAAACCTAATATATTTCAGTAACGTAGGGTAACTATGTAAAGTAAGCGTATTGGATAAAATGCGCGCTAAATTGTATTTTTTTCTCTTAATGTAGTTTTCAACGAATGTTTGAAACAAAAAATTAACTAATTCCCTTCCATCATGTCTCCGTAATACAGGCAATGCGCACATAGCTTAAAGAATTGTGAGCGCATTTTTGAGAATAACTGGGGATAAGAAAATGGCTAAATTAGATGTAAAGTACATTGAGAATTTTATACAAAGTGCTGACAACGGAATTGCTGACGACCAGTATCGGGCAGGGCTATGCTACTCAACTGGTGACGGCGTGCAACAGGATCTGATTACTGCTCATAAATGGTTTAATCTTGCTGCAATGAACGGCGTCGATGAAGCTCGTGAAAGCCGTGCCGAAATATCCATGGATATGTCGTCTCAGGAAATCGCCAAAGCACAGCGTCTTGCACGCGAATGGGTCACCGGACGGTAATCCGTTTAATCGCCGGTTTTGCTTTTAAACCTGTACTGAAATACGCTTTGCTCCAACTGACGCCATGCTTTTCGGAATTTACATTGCCATCCGATAAAACTCTTTGACAGGGCTACAAAATCTGCCATATTGCCGCCTCCGGTGAGGTGGCCGAGTGGCTTAAGGCGCATCCCTGCTAAGGATGAATAGGGGTAACTCTATCGTGGGTTCGAATCCCACCCTCACCGCCAGTTACCTTTCGCAGAACACACCATGTTTTGCCGCTGATAAGATGGCCACCATTAAGGCCTATGGTAAAATTAAACTTAAGCAGTATTTTAGATAGGCCATTTTTAAAACACCCTATCACCGCCGGCAGGATTTCGAACCTATTTGCAGATCAGGTTGGTGTTCACGTCATGTCGTTGCCCATCCACGGGAACTGAGTCGCCAAGCATTTCCCTTAAGTCAAAAAGTGTGATCGCAGTATTTGGAAAATGCTCTAATTGTGATGGCAACAAAGGACTTACCTGTTTTAAGGTAGGTATTGCACTATCTTGAATTCGAGATCGAATATATCGACTTTCCAAACAAAGAAGAGTTTTTGATGTGATACGCTTATTTTTTGTTATGATGTGTTTGGTGCTCAGATATGAAGGTTCGACAAAAATGGAACCCAAAATGCTAATAAGGTATATGTTAAAATTCAGCGGTTTTATCATTGTCGCCCTATTCGTCTCAAGCTGCGCTTCCTACGGTGTAATTGAGAATGAGCCATTAAACCAGAATGCGTCCCACCAATCTTATTCTATCAAAAAAATAAGAAACGATGAAACAGACGTCAAAATAATCCTTGCCTTCTCGGGCGGAGGAACAAGGGCCGCTGCGTTAGCTTATGGTGTTATGGAGGCTTTGCATGAAATTTCAGTTGATCAAGATGAGCCCTCCGCCCGCAGTTTGCTAGATGAAGTGCAAGTTATTTCGTCGGTGTCTGGCGGCAGTTTTACATCTGCTTATTATGGCTTGTACGGGAATCGTATTTTTGAGGATTTTAAAACCGACTTTCTACTCAGAGATATTGATAGTGAAATTATTTTTAATGCAATGAACCCGCTATTCTGGTTTGGATCTACTGGTCGAACCGAATTAGCAGTTGATATCTATGAAAAGTATATTTTTCATGGCAAGACCTTCGCAGATATGAACAGGCCGGATGCACCGTTGATTATAATAAATGCGACCGATCTTGGTAATGGTATTCGTTTCTCATTTCTCCAGGAATATTTTAATCTACTTTGTTCCGATCTTTCAACCTTTCCTGTCGCTCGTGCTGTGGCGGCTTCTTCGGCTGTACCGGTTCTGTTTAATCCGATCGTCGTCGAAACGTACCCAGAAAGTTGCAAGCAAAATGACCCTGCTTTTCTTGAAATACTGAAGTACAGAGACCGTGCGAATGATCAGGTTGTGGAAGCTCTTAAAGAGCTTCAGATCTATATCGATAAGAAATCTGAAACACAATATGTCCATTTTGTTGATGGTGGAATTACGGATAATTTGGGCCTGCGTGCGGGGCTTGAGATTATCGAAGCAAGTGGCGGAGCAAAATCGGCCCAACTGAATTTGCTAGGAAAAGCAGCGCGGCAGATTATGGTCATTTCAGTCGATGCATCGACCAAAAGTGTCGAGAACATGAACGATAAGCGTATACAACCCTCAGTGGGCGAAGTAATTTCCGTCGCAACGGACGTGCAGCTTCTACTGTATAATCGTGCGACATATGACCTAATGGAGACGGGGTTGGATAAATGGGCGAAGGAAATTTCAACACCGCAAAACCAAGTAACGCCATATTTCGTAAAAGTTGAATTCAAATCACTGCAAAAGAATATAAGTGGAATTCCGAAATTCCTAAAAATTAACAGGATACCTACAAATTTTTCACTGACTGAAGACCAAGTAGAGAAGCTTATACAGACAGGTCGAGAATTGTTGTTGGAAAATCCAGAATTTAAGCGTTTCTTGGAAGATCGCGCCGATAAGTTTTCCTAATATCTTCGACCAAGTTGCAAATAGAACGAAGATTGATTTGGTGTGTTGGCTATGAAAAGCCGTCTGTACGATTGTAGCCTCAGGGTTGCTTTTAAATTTTGGGACTTTCTTTGCTCCGCCCTATTTTTTGCGAAGCAAGTATGTCGAGCTTGTTATGGGCAGGTGAAACATTTTCTGTTTATGGTTACTTAGTTTGCGGTCTTCAAGAGTTTATGCGACCATTTCAGTTGATTTATGTTGATTTTATGTTGGTTTATGTTGAATTTAGATTTGCTTATGATTAGTGTGTAAGCGCTCTATCTTATTGCAATAGAGGGCGGAGTAGTGCGTCATCATTGAAGAAAAAATTCAGAAACTTTCTTTTTGGTCAGATAAAGTCACTGTAACGCCGCTATCAGGTGGTATGACCAATGAAAATTTCCTCGTAACAGATGGCGGTAATCGATTTGTCGTGCGCCTCGGTGATGATATTCCGGTACACCATGTATTGCGGGCAAATGAGCTTTCAGCTAGTAAGGCCGCGCAATCTGCGGGTATTTCCCCGGCTGTTCGCTATCATGAGCCTGGAATTCTGGTCCTAGACTATATTGAAAGCAAAACTCTGAACGCCGCGGATATTAGAGATCCGGTAATGCTTGAAAAAATAATTCCTTTAATCAAGAGCTGCCATCAACTCATTCCAGAACATTTGAAAGGACCCGCGCAGATTTTCTGGGTGTTCCATGTGCTTCGGGATTATGCTCGATCCATCCATGAAGCAGACAGTCCGTGTGCAGCCAATCTACCAGAATTTTTGCGGATAACGTCAGAGCTAGAAGGGTTGTCTGGTCCGTACGATATCGTCTTTGGGCATAATGATTTGTTACCGGCGAATTTTCTAGATGATGGTGATCGCCTTTGGCTTATCGATTGGGATTATGCTGGATTTAACACGCCGCTTTTCGATCTAGGAGGTATGGCTGCTAACAGCCAACTTTCAGAAACACAGCAGAGATTTGTTCTGGAAACTTATTTTGACTTCGCGGTTACAGAGGATCTCTGGAAACGATACGAAGCAATGAAAATAGCATCGCTGTTGCGTGAAGTAATGTGGAGTATGGTCTCGGAGAGTTATTCGACACTGGAATTTGATTATCGTGGGTATACACGGGATAGTCTGAATGCTTTTGAAACTGCTTATACCGAATTTGTAAGGACGTTTAAATAATGGTCGCTGAATTTCCCAAAACGGCGAAAGCCGTCATCGTTGGGGGTGGTATCGTCGGCTGTTCGACAGCCTATCATTTGGCGAAACTTGGTTGGACGGATACCGTGTTGTTGGAGCAAAAAAAACTTACGTCAGGGACCACCTTTCACGCGGCTGGCCTGGTTGGACAATTGCGGTCAAGTGCCAATATCACTGAGATGCTTGGATACTCCGTAGATTTATACAATCGTCTGGAAGAAGAAACAGGCCTGGCCACAGGTTGGAAAATGAATGGCGGCCTGCGGCTTGCCTGCAATGACGAACGCTGGGAGGAAGTTAAGCGGCAAGCGACAACAGCGCATTCCTTTGGCCTGGATATGCACCTTCTAACACCCAGTGAAGCCCAAGATCTGTGGCCAATAATGACAGTTGAAGACGTGGTCGGTGCAGCTTTTTTGCCAACAGACGGTCAAGCCAATCCATCCGATATTACGCAAGCCCTTGCCAAAGGGGCTCGTATGGCGGGCGCGAGGATTTTTGAAGACACTGCAGTTACAGATTTGGTTGTTGAAAATGGAAAGATAAAATCCGTAAAAACCGACAGAGGTACTATTGACTGTGAAGTTGTGGTTTGTTGCGCGGGTCAATGGACCCGGGAATTTGCGCAGCGATTTGGCGTAAACGTGCCGCTGGTTTCCATGCAACATCAATATTTGATTACGGAGACAATTGATGAAATTCCGCGGAACCTGCCGACCTTGAGAGATCCAGACCGTCTTACATATTATAAAGAGGAAGTCGGTGGATTGGTGATGGGCGGGTATGAACCCAATCCGATCCCCTGGGCAGTTGACGGCATTCCAAAAGACTTTCATTTTTCCTTGCTCGATTCAGATTATGATCATTTCGAACCAATGATGGAGCTGGCATTGGGCCGTGTTCCTGCGCTACAAACAGCAGGTATTAAAGAGCTCGTCAATGGGCCTGAAAGTTTTACTCCAGACGGAAATTTTATTATCGGTGAAGCCCCGGAACTCGCAAATTTCTTTGTTGGTGCCGGATTTAATGCTTTCGGTATTGCAGCTGGCGGCGGTGCCGGTATGGCACTTGCAGAATGGATTCATCGCGGCGAACCACCGTATGATCTCTGGGGCGCCGATATTCGCCGTTTTGGTCGCACACATTTTGACGCTGATTGGGTAAGAACACGTACTGTAGAAGCTTATGGAAAACATTATACAATGGCTTGGCCAAACGAAGAGCATAGCACAGGCCGACCCAATCAAATGTCACCGCTATACGGAAGATTGAAAGAGCAGGGGGCATGTTTCGGTGAAAAAATGGGATGGGAACGGCCTAACTGGTTCGCAGACCTTTCCGCGGGTGAGGTGCCTGAAGATGCTTATAGTTTCGGTCGTCAAAACTGGTTTGGCGCGGTTGCA
Organism: Sneathiella sp.; assembly: GCF_036960985.1. NCBI lineage: Bacteria > Pseudomonadati > Pseudomonadota > Alphaproteobacteria > Sneathiellales > Sneathiellaceae > Sneathiella > Sneathiella sp. The sequence continues at coordinate 55,294 of NZ_JBALWD010000013.1, forward strand.
CGAGAACATACAGCAGTTCGGAATTCTGCTGCACTCTTCGATCAAACATCCTTCGCCAAGTTCTCCTTGAAGGGACCAGATGCAGAAGTTGCTTTAAGCTGGATTGCGGCAAATAACGTCGCCAGACCGGTGGGGTCACTTATCTATACGCAGATGCTCAATGACCGGGGTGGGATCGAATGTGATCTAACCTGCGCGCGGATCGCGGAAAATGAATTTTACATTGTCACGGGAACCGGATTTGTTACGCATGATTTTGATTGGATCCGCCGAAATATACCGGCTGATTGCGCTGCGGTTCTTGAAGACGTTTCAGCGTCCTACGCGGTGCTGTCGCTGATGGGGCCTAATGCGCGTAATATTCTGCAATCAGTTTCGTCGTCGGATGTATCTGACGTGACTTTCAAGTTCGGAACCTGTCAGGAAATTGAGATAGGCAGCGTAAAGGTACGGGCACTGCGGATCACTTATGTGGGAGAATTAGGATGGGAATTGCATATACCGATTGAGGCCGCCTCTCAGGTTTATGATGCTTTGATGAGCGCCGGAGAAAAATGGGGCTTGCTGAATGCAGGCTATCGCGCCATAGAAACCTGTCGTCTGGAGAAAGGATATAGGGCTTGGGGAAGCGACATTGGCCCTGATCATACGCCATTTGAAGCGGGACTAGGTTGGGCAGTGAAGTTAAAGGGTAATATCGATTTTAAGGGGCGTAAGGCTCTGAAAGCCCAACAACAAAATGGATTGAAAAAGAAATTGGCCTGCTTCACTGTTGACGACGGTGATATAGTCTTGCTTGGCCGGGAGACCATTTACCGCAATGGCGAAAGAGTGGGTTGGCTATCCAGTGGTGGATACGGCCATTCCGTCGGAAAATCAATTGGGATAGGATACGTGAGACATCCCGACGGTGTAGATGATGAATTCATTTTGAACGGATCATATGAGCTTGATGTCGCGCAAAAAAGAGTGCCATGTAACGTTCACATAAAAGCTCTTTACGATCCAACATCCAGGCGAGTAAAAGAATAGACGTGACCAATAGATCAAACAGACAGAGGTCTAATCATGACGAATTATCGTTCAGCATTATTGGAAGAGCAGGGCACTGTAGTTGCGTTAAGTTTACTAGACGGAACACAAAACCGCTTTCACGCCATTTGGCTGCGAGATAACGCGCCGGACCCTGCAACACGATCTTCTGAAAATGGCCAACGTCTGATTACCTTGATTGATATACCGGAAGAGACGCTTGTCTCCGCGATTGAATTGTCCCTCCCTGATTCTCTTAGTTTAACTTTTACTCCGGAAAACAAAACTGTTACCTACAGTCTTGATTGGTTGTTGCAGCATGCTTATGACAAAAACGATGTTTCCTCTGCTGGTTGGCTAGATAAAAAGATTGAAACATGGGATGGAAAATTGACATCAAATGTTCCGTCGGCAGGATATAAATCTGTTATTCAGGATAAAAAAGCGCTTGGACGCTGGCTCGCTCATATTCGCCAATATGGATTTGCAAAAATGACTGGGTGCCCCGTAGAGAGCGGCGCACTTGTTGATATCGCCGAACTTTTTGGGTTTGTACGCGAAACAAATTACGGGAAGTGGTTCGAAGTCCGTACGGAAGTAAATCCTACAAACCTAGCCTATACAGGCGCAGGTCTACAGGCCCATACGGATAATCCCTATCGAGATCCCGTGCCGACAATGCAAATCCTCTATTGCCTGGAAAATTCTGCAGAAGGCGGTGATTCAATGGTCGTTGATGGGTTTAGAGCTGTAAAGCGGCTGCAAGATGAAGCTCCGAAGTCATTTGAACTGCTTTCGCGCTATTGTGCTCGGTACGAATATTCTGGGGAAACCGGCGTTAATCTGCAAGCTAGAAAGCCGATGATTGACCTCCAACCTGACGGGGAGTTGATCGGGGTCAGGTTTAATAATAGGTCAACGGCTCCAATTGTTGATGTTCCATATGATTTGATGGCTGAGTATTACAAAGCTTACCGGCATCTGAGCGCTATTGTCAGCGATCCAGATATGGCTGTTCGATTTAAATTGTCCCCTGGTGAATGCTTTATTGTCGATAATACTCGCGTATTACATTCACGAAGCGCGTATTCTGGGGAGGGAAGCCGTTGGCTCCAAGGTTGTTATCCAGATAAAGATGGATTGCTTTCAACTCTTGCTGCAATGGAAAATACTTTTATGGAGACTCAATTATGACAAAACCTGATTTTTCCAAGCTCGATAAGGATAATATTGTGGATTTTATCGCAGATATTTTCGCGCGGCGTGGCGCTGAGGAATATCTTGGCGAAGACGTCAGTATATCCGAACACATGTATCAAGCTGGCCATCTTGCGGAAGAGGCGGGCGCGTCTGAAGAAATTATTGTCGCTGCGCTTCTGCATGACATCGGCCATTTTACCAACGAATTTCCGGATAATGCGGCGGAATTGGGAATTGATAGTCATCACGACCGTGCTGGCGCTGCAGTTGTCGCCCCATTTTTCCCAAGCATCGTAACAGATTGTATTCGTCACCATGTCTCAGCAAAGCGATATTTATGCGCTGTGGATCCAGATTATTTTGCAACCTTGTCCGACGCGTCCGTTCTCAGTTTGAAATTGCAAGGTGGACCATTGACGCCGGAGGCAGCGGATAAGTTCGCGCAAAACGAAGACGTAGAGGCAATCGTTCAAGTTCGAAAATGGGATGACGAAGCAAAAGTGCCGGAAAAAAAGACAGAAACATTCGCCTATTTCGCACCAATGATTCAGCGGGTTGTTGATCGTCCGTAAATATTCGATCAATCGGATTGAGTAAGTTCACTCGCCATTTTCATGAATGCGCTGACCAGCTTACTATTGCTTCGATCATGAAGGCATATTAATGCCTCATCCATCAAGGGCTTGCAGCCAGAAATTGGAATTTTAAACAATCTCTCATCGTGGCCGAATTCTGCTTCTGCGACAATGCCGACGCCGGCACCGCTGGCGACAATTTCGCGGATTGCTTCACGGCCTTCTGCTTCAATAGAGGCTTTGAGATCGATACCAGCATCAGCGCCGATCTCTTCAAATTTGGAGCGCGTTTTGGAGCCTCTTTCCCTAAGAACGAGCGGTTGCTCGACTAATTGTGCAAGTGATACAGATGGTGCGCCTTCCAGTTTATTTCCCTTGGCCGCAAACGCAATAATCGGAGTCGATGATAATTTAACGATCTTGAATTCCCGATTGGTCGGAATCTCACCAAGAATTCCAACATCTGCCTCGTAACTTAAGAGTTTCGAGACAATTTCTTCGGTGTTCCCAGTTTTGACTGAAATGAAGACACCGGGGTATTTTGTCCGAAACGGTCCTAATATGGGATGGAGGTGATGGGCTGAGTCCGCCATAACGCGAAGCGTGCCAGCGCCCAGTATCCGAGATTCGGAAAGCAGCTCGCTCGCCTGATGTTCAACTTCAAACATTCGATGAGTAATTTCTAATAATTTTCGACCGAAATCGGTAACGGTGATCTGTTTTTTTCGCCGGTCGAATAACAAAACGTCATATTCTTCTTCTAACTTGCGAACTTGATCTGAAATTGCAGGCTGGGTCAAACAGAGGGCTTCGGCGGCTCTTGAAAAGCCACCATGGATTGCAACATTGTGAAATGCACGGAGTTGAACATACCGCATTGAACTCATGATCCTGTCTTATAAATGTAATCGATACCATAATCTAAAATAACGATTTCACAAATAGTTTTCTGCGGCTTAAATTTCACTCAAAGTTTAGTATCCTTCAAAATACGCTAAGGGAATTGGATAGAATGACTGAGCAAATAGAAACAAAGTCTACATCATTTCCGTCACCCGAATTGGGTGAGCCTTATTTATTAACCCCAGGGCCACTAACCACATCGGCGGAAGTAAAAAGAGCCATGTTAAAGGATTGGGGCTCCTGGGATAGTGACTTTCGTTCAATGACGGCGCAGATGTGCCGCGACCTTCTTGAAATTGCAAATGACATAAACGGGGAATTTGAGTGTGTTCCCATGCAGGGAAGCGGCACTTTTTCTGTGGAAGCAATGCTCGGCTCGTTCTTGCCGAAAGATAGTAAGACCCTTGTTTTGATTAATGGTGCCTATGGCAAACGTGTGGCCGAAACCATTAGTTATTTAGACAGGAATTATATCGTCCTTGATAAAGGTGATTACATGCCTCCGCGGGGCGATGAAATTGGCGCCATTCTACGGGCAGATCCTGAAATTAGCCATGTAATTGCGGTGCATTGTGAAACCAGCTCGGGAATTCTCAATCCAATTCAGGAAATTTCTGAGGCTGTTTACGCTGAAGGCCGTAAATTATTGATCGATTCAATGAGTGCGTTTGGTGCCCTGCCTCTGGACGTAAATGAAATACGCTACGAAGCGATGGTGTCTTCGGCTAACAAATGCATTGAAGGTGTTCCTGGATTTGGATTTGTTATTGCCAGAAAATCGGAACTGGAAAACGCCGAGGGGCGCAGTCACTCTTTGAGTTTGGATATTCATCAACAATGGCGAAATTTTCAAAAAACAGGGCAATGGCGTTTTACGCCCCCGACACATGTTGTCGCCGCCTTTATGGAAGCTTTAAAAACGCATAAACACGAAGGCGGCGCCCCGGGTCGATTGGCACGTTACACTCAAAACCGGGACATCGTGGTAGCAGGAATGCGGGAATTAGGCTTTGAAACTTTATTGAAGGATCGCTGGCTTTCACCTATTATAGTGACGTTCTTCAATCCGTCCCATCCGAACTTTGAATTTATGAAATTTTACGATCTGATGAAAGTACGAGGGTTCATTATTTACCCCGGAAAGCTCACGGTCGTAGACAGCTTCAGAGTGGGTTGCATTGGGCGTATGGACGGAAATGTAATGCGTCAGGTTGTACAGGCAGCCAAGGAAACACTAGCTGAAATGAATGTGGACAGTGCACATCCGCCTGAGGCGGCGCTTATTGAACGTGCAAAACTGGCTGCCTAACTGAATATTTATTGGAGTTTATAAAAATGAGTGAAGCCCTTGCAAACGGGATCACCGTCAATGGTCGTTCCTATCCCATGCCTAAAACGACCGCTGTAGCAATTTGTCTGGACGGATGCGAACCGGCTTATATTGACAAGGCTATAGAGGCAGGCCTTATGCCAACGATGAAACGCATTCGAGAAACAGGGACCATGCATTTGGCCCATAGCGTCGTGCCGAGTTTCACCAACCCCAATAATATGTCTATCGCGACTGGGAGGCCTCCGGCTATCCACGGCATCTGCGGAAACTTTCTCCTTGATCCAGATACGAAAGAGGAAGTGATGATGAATGATCCGCGCTTCCTGCGAGTGCCAACAATTTTCAAATCCTATTATGATGTGGGATGTAAGATTGCCATTGTCACCGCAAAGGATAAATTGCGGGCGTTACTGGGCCATGGATTAAAGTTCGACGAAGGTCGAGCAATGTGTTTTTCAACTGAAAAATCGGATACAACCACGTTAGAGGAGCATGGAATTAACAATGCTTCTGAGGAATTGGGGCTGCCGGTACCAAGTGTGTATTCTGCAGAGCTATCTGAGTATGTCTTTGCCGCCGGCGTAAAACTTATGAAAAGTTTCAAGCCGGACATCATGTATCTTACGACTACAGATTATGTACAGCATAAGTCGGAACCGGGAGCGGCGCAGGCCAATTCATTTTATGAAATGTTTGACCGTTATCTTACCGAACTCGACGAGTTAGGGGCCGCGATTATCATTACTGGTGATCACGGCATGAAACCAAAGCATAAGGCAGACGGAACGCCAGATGTTATTTATCTGCAGGATCAAATGGATGAATGGTATGGGGAAGGTGCCGCGCGAGTCATCTTGCCCATAACTGATCCTTATGTCGTTCATCATGGCGCCTTGGGTTCATTTGCGACGGCATATCTGACAGACAAAGTTACGGAAGTCGAAGTTATCAACCGCCTTTCTGCTATGGAAGGAATTGAAGTTGTCTTAAATAACAAAGATGCCTGTACTCGCTTTGAGCTGCCAGAGGATCGGGTAGGGGATATTGTTATCATTTCGACGGAAAACAAAGTTCTGGGGACCAATGCCAACCGCCATGATCTAACAGCCTTGGAAGTCCCCTTGCGCTCTCATGGCGGCTTATCAGAGCAGGTTGTTCCGTTCATCGTGAACCGTGTTCTGCCAGATATGCCCAATGCGCCGGAATTGAGAAATTTTGACGCTTATTTTTATGTGACTAAGGCAGCCGCCCTTTAATGCACCTGTACCGGGAATAAGACCATGTCAGAGACAAAAACAAGATTCACCATGCGGAATGAAGCCATGCGCATAGGCGGAAAGAAAGTGACAACTGAAAAAGTCATTGAAATTCGCTATCCCTATACCAATGAAGTCATCGGCACAGTTCCGGCAGGTACAGCCGAGCATGCTAGGCAGGCGTTTGAAATTGCTGCAAATTACAAACCCAAATTGTCGAGGTACGAGCGACAGCAGATACTGTTTAAGGCGGCGGAGTTGATCCGCGACCGAAAAGAGCAGATCGCTGAAACATTGACGCTTGAGCTCGGTATTTGCAAGCAGCACGCGCTATATGAAACTGGTAGGTCTTACGACGTTTTTACTTTGTCGGGTCAACTTGCGATTTTGGATGACGGACAGATTTTTTCCTGTGATTTGACGCCTCATGGCAAAGAACGCAAGATTTACACAAAGCGCGAACCGGTAAATGTCATTTCTGCGATTACCCCATTCAACCACCCACTGAATATGGTGGCGCATAAAATCGCACCAGCCATTGCCACAAACAATTGTGTTGTGTGTAAACCCACAGAACTAACGCCTCTGACAGCAATCACGTTGGCCGATATTCTTTATGAAGCCGGGCTGCCACCTGAAATGTTCCAGATTGTAACGGGACTCCCTCAAGATATTGGCGATGAGATGATTACAAACGAGCATATTGATATCATTACCTTTACGGGGGGCGTCCCTGTCGGCAAAATGATCGCTGATAAAGCCGGGTATAAACGGACAGCGCTGGAATTGGGCGGCAATGACCCGTTTATTGTTCTCGATGATTTAAGTGATGAGGATCTAGTCAAGGCAGCGGACATAGCCGTTGCTGGCGCAACCGGAAATTCCGGCCAACGATGCACCGCAATTAAACGTATTCTGGTTCAGGAAAGTGTTGCTGATAAACTTGTGCCTTTGATCCTGGAACGGGCGAAAAAAATTAAATTTGGTGACCCGCAAGATCCAGATACGCAACTCGGCTGTGTTATTCACGAACAAGCTGCAGAAACATTTGAGAAACGGGTTTACGCAGCAGAGAAGCAAGGTGCAAAAATTCTCTATCATCCAGAGCGGAAGGGCGCGTTACTGCCACCGATCGTCGTTGATTACGTGCCGCACGATAGTGAGTTGGTGTATGAAGAAACTTTTGGCCCCGTTATTCCTATCGTCCGAGTTCCTAATGATGACGTGGAGTTGATGAGAATTTCAAACTCGACACCTTTCGGGCTATCGGCCGGTGTTTGTACAAATAATCTGGATCGGATAACCAAATTTATTGATGGCCTGGATGTGGGCACGGTTAATATTTGGGAACAGCCCGGCTACCGTATCGAGATGTCCCCGTTTGGCGGCATCAAAGATTCCGGGAACGGCGTCAAAGAAGGGGTCTTGGAAGCAATGAAATTTTTCACCAATGTGAAGACTTATTCGTTGCCTTGGCCAGTTCGCTAACGCAATTCCAAGGAAAATTGAAACAATGTAATTAATCGGATGGCTATTTATGGGGGATCAAGCGGAAACGGCGCTTTATTTGGTGCTAGGTGCCGCTTTCCTCCATGCCTTCTGGAATGCGTTGATCAAGGGTTCAACCGATAGTACGCTGGTTCTCGGCCTGATCTCTCTCGCACATGCCTTAGTTGGCGTTGTTATGATTTTTTTATTTTTGCCACCTGCGGCCGAAAGTTGGCCGTTTATTGCGGCCTCGACATTTATTCACTTTTTTTACTATGTTTTCCTGCTGCGATCTTATCGGTTTGGTGACTTATCTCACGTCTATCCGATATCCAGGGGCGTTGCGCCAGTTTTGGTAACACTCGGCGCGCAGGTTTTTGCCGGCGAGACACTCCCACTACTGGGTTGGATCGGTGTCGTAATGGTGTCCCTTGGCGTCAGCATGCCTTCTTTGAAATCTGGCCTGAATTCCATTCATCCAAAAGCTCTAATATCAGCGATCGCAACCGGGATATTCATCGCGAGCTATACCGTGGTTGATGGGATGGGGGTGCGGGCATCTGCTAGCCCCTTTGGGTATATCGGATGGCTGTTTTTTCTAGAGTTTATTGTTGCCGGATTTGTTTTCTATCGACGGAGATACCAGTTGCAACTTACGTCTCGGACAGTTTGGTCTGTTGGTTTCATAGGCGGGATCGCCTCTGCCGGTGCCTACGGGTTGGCAATCTATGCAAAATCTATTGCGCCGCTGGGGGCGGTCTCGGCTGTACGAGAGTCCAGCGTTGTTATCGCGGCATTGATTGGCATCATCTGGTTTCATGAACGTCCGTGGAAGATTCGCCTAATATCGGCAGGAATAGTCGCATGTGGAGTATTAGTTTTATCGAAGGTTATATAATTTAACGTTATGCATTCATAAGTATAATAGATTTCGTCTATTTGTCATATTACTGCAATATAAAAATTAGAGGTTTGAGTTCTCAATTTTCAATTGAGATGCTACCTTTAATAATGAGGGATAAAATATCCTTTAGACAGGGAGAAACAAGAAAATGGCAATTACATCTAAACTGGTTTTGGCAGCGGCGACTGGCCTCTACATGACCTCCACAGCAATGGCAGTGGATCTAACGGTTTACACTGCGGTTGAAGCTGAAGATCTCAAGCGATATGCGGAAGCTTTTAACAAAGTACATCCGGACATCAAAATTAACTGGGTTCGCGATTCCACGGGTATCATCACGGCGAAGCTGCTGGCGGAAAAAAACAATCCGCAAGCTGATGTCGTATGGGGCCTGGCAGCGACGTCTCTGTTGCTCATGAAGGCAGAAGGTATGCTCGAAGCCTATGCACCTGCAGGCGTTGACAAGCTCGATCCGAAATTTGTTGATAACAGTAACCCGCCTGCATGGACTGGCATGGATGCCTGGGTTGCCGCTGTTTGCTACAATACGGTTGAAGCTGGTAAACTTGGCCTGACGCCTCCCAAAACATGGCAAGATCTAACAAAGGCCGAATATAAAGGCCACGTGATCATGCCAAACCCCAATTCTTCCGGCACAGGCTTCCTGGACGTTTCCAGTTGGCTGCAAATCTTCGGTGAAAAGGGTGGCTGGGAATATATGGATGGTCTGCATCAAAATATTGCGCGCTACACGCATTCTGGCTCCAAACCATGTAAATTAGCGGCAGCTGGTGAAATTCCAATTGGAGTTTCTTTTGCCTTCCGCGGTGCCAAATCGAAAGCCGCTGGTGCTCCGCTTGAAATTATTGTTCCAGAAGAAGGTGTCGGCTGGGATATGGAAGCGACAGCAATTATCGCTGGTACTGATAAGCTGGATGCCGCCAAAAAGCTCGTTGATTGGTCCATCACGAAAGATGCAAACATGCTTTATAACACTGGTTACGCGGTTGTCGCATATCCAGGCGTAGCCAAGCCTGTTAAGTTTTTCCCAGATAACCTCACGGAAAAAATGATTGATAATGATTTTGAATTCGCGGCGAACAACCGTAAAGCAATTCTTGCCGAATGGCAGAAGCGTTATGATTCAAAATCAGAACCAAAAAGCTAATCTGCTTTAGGAAATATTAGAAGGCATCGCATGCGCGGTGCCTTCTTTTTTTAAAACCGAATTTTTCGAAAGTGAGAGGATGCGGGACCAATGGGGACGCAGATGAGCAACGCTTTACCTGATCGAGGGGAAGCCTATCTTCAAATTTCTGGGCTTTGGAAAGCCTTTGGAGATTTCTTAGCACTAAAAGATATTTCGCTGACGATTGAAGAAGGTGAGTTTGTTTGTTTCTTAGGCCCGTCCGGTTGCGGAAAGACAACATTGCTGCGTGCAATTGCAGGATTGGATTTGCAAACTTCTGGTGAAATTATTCAGGCCAAGCAAGACATTTCTATTTTGCCACCTGCCGAGCGGGATTTCGGTATTGTTTTCCAGTCCTACGCACTGTTTCCTAATCTAACTATTGAAAAGAATATTGCCTTCGGATTGGAAAATGCGGGTTTGGCAAAAGCTGCTATTACGGCACGCGTCACGGAGCTATTGGAATTGGTTGGGTTGCCGGATCAAGGAAAGAAGTATCCGGCTCAGCTTTCCGGGGGACAACAACAACGAATAGCTTTGGCTAGAGCCATAGCCATGTCTCCGGGCCTGCTGCTGCTTGATGAACCTTTATCTGCCTTGGATGCCAAGGTGCGGGTGCATTTACGGCATGAAGTGAAAGATTTACAACGGAAACTTGGTATTACGACCGTCATGGTTACTCACGATCAGGAAGAAGCTCTTTCAATGGCGGACAGGATCGTGGTCATGAATCACGGGGTGATCGAACAGATTGGATCACCAACGGAAATATACCGAGAACCTGAAACACTGTTCGTGGCCGATTTTATCGGCGAGATGAACCAAATACCGGCTGTCACGCAGGTAGATGCCGATCAGGATTATAATCTTGTCAGAATTGGTGATTTGGCGGTTCGATGTTCCGATCATGGTTTTACTGCGGGGCAATCAGTTGTTGCCGCTATTCGGCCGGAGGACATTATCCCTCACGGACCTGGCGCACGGTCAGAAGGGGCGGTTGACAAGATTGCGGAGCCAGACAATGCCGTCAACGTTCAGATCAGCGAAATGGAATTTCTAGGCTCTTTTTGGCGGACTAGGCTGAAGGCAGGCAATTTGGGAGGCGCCGAGCTAATAGCCGATTTTTCGATTAACGCGGTACGTCGAATGGATATGGCGGAAGGTAAAGACCTTGTCATAGAAATACCGAGTAAGCGGTTGAAAATATTTGAAAACCCGGTGGATACTGAATAATGTCCCTAGCAGTTTCCGCCAAACTCCCATCCGGTAAGCCATTATCAGCTAAACTTGGACGCGATGACATTATAATGCGCGGGTTCATACTCGTTATCGCATTATATTTGATCATTACATTAGCTTTTCCACTTTATGCAATGTTATCAAAGGCTTTTTCGACATTTCAATTTAATTTGGCGCAAATTGAAATACAGGTCAGTGATGAAAGTGGTAATTTTGATGGCCCGATCTTGTCTGCAGCAACTCTTAATCAGGAGTTGGGTGCGATTCCGGCAGGCGAAATGGCGACCAGCTCTGATGGTCGTTTGGCGTTAACGCCTTTATTTCCAGATTTCAGCTTTCGCAGTACGGTACACTACAAGGTAAGGGGAACTTCGGACGACGCCGTTTTTCTGATCGGTTCTGAACGCAAAACCGGCACGGACTGGGAAGAGGTCGATTCAAATACTTTTAGAAAAGTGGTTTTAAGACCGGTTAAAGATGTCGGGATAAGTAATTTTCTGACTTATTTTTCAACACCTTCGTTGTTTCGTTCTATCCAGAATTCCTTATTTATTTCGATCGTCAGTACCGTCATAACTGTTAGCTTGGCCTTTGCGTTTGCCTATTGTTTGAGCCGCAGTTGCATGAAGTATAAAGGGGCCTTTCGGCTTATAGCGATGGCACCGATCCTAGTGCCGTCCTTGCTGCCGGGCATCGCTCTTGTTTACCTGTTTGGCAATCAAGGCATGTTGAAATCAATGATGATGGGGGAGTCCATTTATGGGCCCTATGGCATTGTCCTGGGGTCGGTCTTTTTCACATTTCCCCATGCAATGATAATCATTACGACAGCATTAGCCATTTCTGACGCGCGGCTATACGAAGCGGCCATTTCGTTGCGAGCGAGTGCTTGGAAAACCTTTTGGACGGTTACCATACCCGGTGCGAGATATGGACTAATTTCGGCTGCATTCGTCGTCTTTAATCTTGTCATTACGGATTTTGGTCTGCCAAAGGTTATTGGGGGCCAGTATAACATGTTGGCCGTTGATATTTATAAGCAGGTTATTGGTCAGCAAAATTTTGAGATGGGCGCAGTTGTATCCGTCGTTCTCTTGATGCCAGCTTTTCTAGCGTTTTTTGTGGATCGACAGGTCCAAAAAAAGCAAGTGGCCCTTTTATCTTCAAGATCAGTTGTATATGAACCTAAACCCGACAAGCGATTTGATTGGAGCTGCTTCACCTATTGTTCGCTGGTCGCTCTTTTTATTATCGCGATTTTGGGCGTTTGCCAATATGCGGCGGTGATCAAATTTTGGCCTTATGATCTTTCGTTGAGCCTGAAAAACTATAACTTTGATTTAACCGATGGTGGAGGTTGGGAAGCTTATAGTAATTCTATCAAACTTGGCTTGTTGACGGCTTTCTTCGGCACAATTGTGGTCTTTACTGGCGCTTATATGGTGGATAAAACACGCGGGTTTGCGGCGGGCCGGGGTTTGTTCCAATTCCTCGCCATGTTACCCATGGCCATCCCCGGCATGGTCCTCGGGCTCGCCTATATTTTCTTTTTTAACAATCCAGATAATCCCCTGAATGCGATTTACGGTACGATGACGATCTTGGTTATTGTTACTGTGACCCATTTCTATACGGTTTCGCATTTAACTGCCGTTACCGCTCTCAAGCAAATGGATGGGGAATTTGAATCTGTTGCAGCGTCTTTGAAACAACCGTTTTACAAACTGTTTGCAAGGGTGACGGTACCAGTATGCCTGCCGGCCATATTGGATATTGCCATATACTTGTTCGTCAATGCGATGACGACTGTGTCGGCCGTGGTTTTTCTTTATTCATCGGACACGACACTCGCATCCGTTGCGGTTTTGAACATGGATGATGCGGGGGATGTCGCGCCCGCGGCGGCAATGGGGATGATGATATTCTACACCAATGCATTCGCCCGAATAGTTCATCTGCTGTTGTCGAAAGGTATACTGAAGCGAACGCAAGCCTGGCGAACGCGTTAGCTGAGTAACCTATCGAATGGCGTCTATGTTTTTATGTCCAGAACCGCCTGTTGCATGTCATCCCAGATCTCGAACATCTTTAAATTGGCCTTGTAGCTGTGCAGGGCTAATTGTTGGGTGACAATTTCCTCGGCAAGATCAACATTCGGCACTTCAATCAGTCCGTCTTCGTTAGCGAGAGGGTTCTGTGGGGCGTAGGCGATCACAGTTGCAGGATTGCGTTCGCGGATGGTGACTGTTGGACTTCCATCAGCGCTACTGGTTTGTACAGCTTCAACTGCATCATATGCCTTGCCGGAACTTTCCGCGCCCGGTGTACCAACGGTGCCATAGTTAGCAACATTACGTGCAGAAGCCTCGACCGTCTTCGAAGCAGCGTGTAGTCCGCTCAATGCAGAACCAGCAATTGACAACATAGGCATCTCCTATCGCTAAAAATTTAGACAAACTTTATGCGAATATATGATTTCTAATATGCACCTTTTAGAGGTATAATTATTAACAAACTATTAAGATGTATTGCGAGAGATAAGTGCCTTTTCCCATTCGTCGAGGAAAAAAGTAAAGTCGGAAATAGGGCCCATAACCCATGTACTTACCGTCTGATACAAGGGTGTCACCGCATAAACAGTCTTTGTAACCTTGAGGCAGTGGGCATTTCCATTAATTTCAAATGAGCCGTTTGAGAGTTTATCAATTGATTGTTTAAGATAGTGAATAAAGGCTGGATCTTCCTGAATCTCAGATTCAAAAAAGTCGCTTAAAATATTGTTTGTAGGTGTTATTTGGCATTTCAATAATCCGGATTGAGAATCCATGTGTATGGAAATTTTTGCCATTATATCATTCCTTTACTCGGCAACATATAAAGGATAAGCCGTATTAATTGCCCCATCATCATACCGGTATCCCTCTATGTAGAACCCATAGCCTGATTTACCACGCCATTTTGCACCTTGGCCCAATTCACTTTGTGACGCAGCTTTCAGAACAGCTTTTATAATCTCCTGCCTTGATAAACGCTTTGGAAACAGGCTGGAGAATTTGTCTTTCCATCTATTTTCCCGGATATCAAAGATCTCTATAATCGCTGTGGTAACTCCTGACCTGTTTGGCCCAGATAGAATTTCCTTCACCCTCGAGTTAGGGTACCCATTTTCGGGTGGGAACACATGAAATCCAATAGGTTTTCCTCGTCGGTTGATTTCCCCTTCAAAAATGTGGGTTACATTAATGGCGGGGTCCGTATCAGACCAAATTGACCGAGAAGTGGCCGGAGCTGAAGTCTCAATTAGAGCCCAGAAAAGCGCCAGACAAAGTAGACTAAAAATCAGAAGAAGAGTAACCCGCTTCGTTTTGAGTAAACTAGGTAGCGCCATTGACAAAGCTCTCCACCAAGCTTTTGGCTACTAGGTTCCAGCCATCGACGAGAACGAAGAAAATAAGCTTAAAGGGGAGGGAGATCATAACTGGTGGCAGCATCATCATACCCATGGACATCAAAATAGAGGCAACGACCATATCAATGACAACAAAGGGGACAAACAGAAGAAAACCAATTTCAAAGGCTCGTTTTAACTCACTGATCATAAAGGCGGGAATCAAAACCTTTAAAGGCACTTCTTCTGGTGTCGCGATTTCTTCAGTCGCACTTAAATCCATAAACAGGAGAATATCTTTCTCCCGTGCATGTTTGAGCATAAATATTTTGAAAGGTGTTGCGACACGTTCAAAGGCTTCTGTTTCGTCAATTTCTTCATTTACCAAGGGCACAATGCCGCTCTCATAAGCGCTCTCGAACGTAGGCGCCATGATGAAAGCAGTTAGAAACAAAGCGAGGGAGATAATAACAACATTCGGAGGCGTCGTCTGAACACCGATGGCACTACGGAGTAGGGACAATACAACGATCAGCCGGGTAAACGACGTCGTTACGATCAGTATGGCCGGCGCTAAGCTTAAAACGGTCATTAAAACGACCAGTTGGACAATCCGACCTGTTAAGGGGCCTGCGTCGTCGCCGAGATCGAGGGATAGAGATTGAGCCAATGCATTAAACGGAATAATTAGCGTTAGCAATAATAAAGGTGGAATTAGAAAGAGAGCTTTTCTTCGAAACAAACGACTTTTTACTGGCAAATTGATCATTTCTCTTGTGCGTCCATTTCGGGCTCGACTTTTGATGTCGGGATGTTTTGCTCAACAACCAGATCACGTTCTGGCCCAAGAAGCAATAAATGCTCCTGATCATCTCGTCTGACAAGGACAAGTCGGCGCTTGGCGTCGACAGACATTACATCAGAAATTGACAGCCGTTTTGGGCTTCCTGGCTTTCTGTCAGCCCTTGCGACCACGCCAAATTTTCGGGCAGCCAAAGTCACTAACGCAATGAGCCCCAAAACAATAAGGAGACCTACAAGGTATTTTACGTATTGTAACGGATCCATCTACTTGCTATTCACCTAACCTAATACCCCCCTCGGATCGGCGGTTGAACTACCCTAACTTCCCCGGTTCGATTTGAAAACTATTCTTTCGCTCTAGGGCCGTCAAGAATGTCGATATTATGAGTTATGAGATCGTGCTGCATTTGGACATCGCGCGAGAGATCATCCAAAGCCGTAATGACATTGTTTAAGAGTTGGGATAATTCCAGTCTCTGATCAGGCGCAGCAATCTGAACCCTACGGTGAATATCCACCACTCTTTCTGGAAGCGTCGCAATATCGATCATCGAACCTTCTTGAGTTTGTAGGCGATATCGGGAAATATCTGCATGTAGAGCAGTAATGTCCCTTTCAACATTTTCGTTATTCATCATTCGTAAAACTCAGATCTGGTACCGTTTTGTTCTGGCTTCGGTATAAATAGGACAATATCTCTGAAACAGCAGCGAAAGCTTCCAATGGGATGGGGCAGTCGACTTCAATTTCTGACAAGATCTGAACAAGATCAGAATCTTCTCGGACCTTTACACCATGATCGAATGCCAATTGCAAGATCTGCTCGGCGACAGCTCCTTTGCCGGTTGCCGAAATTTTTGGAATTTTCGAACAAGTGCCTTCATAGTTGATAGCAACAGCGATTGCATCTGTCGATCCTGGAATGGGTTCTCGATCGTTTGCGCTCATAATATTTGTCACCTTGCGGAACGTTGAACTTTTGTTCTACTAGACTATGGTTAAAAAATATTTACCTTCTCTTCACGTGCAAAAATTGATGACGATCACAGCTTCTCAAAAAGTTTCTAAAATCCGCTTGCATGTCCTTAAGGGAAAGATTATGTTGCCGCTCGCTGGATGATATAACTCATCCCATTGAGTTTCTCCGGCAAATTGCAAATCGAAAATTGGAGTTTCACTCCTCTTTGCATAGCTGCTTTAGAATGTATGTCTTTGACGACAGAAATGACCCATCTCAGCAAAGATGAGGTCGCCAAAAGTTGAGCGCTTGAGCGTTCAAGATGTCCTGAACTCGCGTACCGCGCTTGAGAGAAAGAAAAGGAAGAATATATGAGTGATATGGAAAATGTGTTGAATGGTAAAAAAATTGCTATTCTTGTTGCCAATGGCTTTGAAGAATCACACATGACCAGCCTGCATAAAAATCTGGTCACGACCGGTGCAGAAGTAAAAATCGTGTCCCCGGAAAAAGGTGTTGTGAACAGCTGGCATGGTAACGGTTGGGGACATTTCTTCCCGGCAAATGCGCATCTCTCCACATCCATGTCTCATCATTATGACGCTGTCGTAATTCCGGGTGGATCACGTCATGTCGCCCGGCTTTCTGCAAATCCTCAAACAGCCCGATTCATGCGCGGTTTCATGGAAGACAATAAGCCTGTCGCCTTATTGGATGATGCTCCAAAAATTCTCGCCGCGGCGGAATTACTTGAAGATCGTTCTGTAAGCGTAATTGAAGATGCCCAGGAAGCTGTAACGGAGGGCGGTGCAACCGTCGTCGATACGATGCTTCATGTAGATGATATGCTGGTTTCCGCAAAAGAAGAGATCGGACCCATGATCGAAAAATTTGCAGATTGTATTGTAAAATATGAACCGGAAGCTTGGGAAGCGGCCTAACGCTTTTAACTAAACCGTCTAATAATTGGAAAACGCTGCCAGATATGGTGGCGTTTTTTTGCTTGAATACCTGTTGCTCTCGCATTTTTACGGAATATTAACGATCATTGCTTAGCCTAAGATCAGGAAAAACCGCAAAGATAAAGCGAACTGCATCATGAATTTGGAAAAAATTCCTCTATTCGCGGCCTTAACGGAACGCATGAAGTGGCTGACAGCACGACAAAAAGTGCTGTCGCAGAATGTCGCAAATGCGGATACGCCCAATTACCGCGCCAAGGACCTGAAACCCCTTGAATTCAAAGAGATGATAGCGAAGCCAGAGGAACAACGCTTTCGTATCAATAGAACCAATGGCTCGCATATCCATGTGAAGGAAAGCGTTAATTATGAAACGCGTGTCAACAAAGATGTTAGCGAAGTCACGCCGACCGGAAATGCCGTTATTCTTGAAGAAGAAATGATGAAAGTCGCGGAAACACAGATCCAGTACGAATTGACGACGACATTATACAAGAAAAATTTAGGGATGTTGAAAACAGCCCTTGGCCGTCGATAGAGGCCAAACAGAGGATATATCGCCATGGACTTACTTAAAACAATGTCAATATCAGCCTCGGGCATGCACGCCCAGGGTAAGCGAATGCAGATTATTTCGGAAAACCTGGCCAATAAGGATTCTGTGGGCAAGACAGCAAACGAAGATCCTTACCGACGTAAAGTTCTTTCTTTTAAAAACGTATTGGATCGTGAAAGCGGTGTCACCAAAGTTCAGGTTGGGCGAATTACCGAAGATAGATCTGAATTCGATTTGAAATTCGAGCCAAGTCACCCTGCTGCCAACGAAGATGGTTACATTAAGCTACCAAATGTCAATTCATTGGTTGAAATGATGGATATGAAAGAAACACAACGGTCTTATCAGGCCAATCTAGGTGTTATCGATGCGTCTAAGAAGATGATCATGCGGACCCTGGATATCCTTAAGTAAGAACTGAACGAAAGAAACGAGAATGGTGGATACAAGCGCAATATCAGCGACACAAGCCTATTCAAGAACAATGGCAAATGGTGTCGGCGGAAATAATTCCGGGACCACCGTTGGTGCCGACGAAATGGTCAATGGACAAAGCTTTGCCGAAATGTTGGCTGATGCCGGTGGCGCTGCTATCGAAAATGGTGTGGCTTCTGAACAGGTTAGCCTGGATGCAACGACGGGAACGGCCGGCCTTGCAGACATCGTGACAGCCGTGAGTAATGCAGAAGCGACCTTGGAAACTGTCGTTGCTGTACGTGATCGTGTAATTCAGGCTTATCAAGACATCATTAAAATGCCAATCTAGGCTGTAAGGTAAAATACAGCACAAGGATTTAAGCAAAATGACTCCGACAGATGTCGTTGATGTGGCGCGAGAAGCGATTTGGGTTCTTTTGGCAGTAGCCGCTCCCGTAATGCTCGTGGCACTGTTAGTTGGATTGGTTGTTGCTCTAATTCAAGCATTGACGCAGATACAGGAAATGACGTTGGCATTCGTTCCTAAAATCCTCGTAATGTTTCTCTCATTGATAATTTTTATGCCTTTCATGATTTCGACAATGATCGGTTTCATGGAGCAAATAGCGCAACGGATTTCTGCCCTATGAAATGTGGTGTTGTGTAAATGCTCGACGAATTTCTCACCATTAATATTTTCGCGTTTCTTCTGGTCTTTACGCGACTTGGAACCGCCTTTATGGCTGCGCCGGGGTTTGGTGAAGGATTTATCAACCCGCGCGTTCGTCTGACGATTGCATTGGCTGTCAGTTTTCTGGTCATGCAATTTGTCGCTGACAAAATGCCTGTTGAACCAGCAACGCCAGTCGAATTGCTTTTGCTCCTGACAGGGGAGGTTCTCATTGGCTTGATAATGGGGGGGGCTTTGCGCATGGCTCTGAGTAGTCTGCATGTGGCCGGAACGATCATTGCGCAACAATCCGGTTTGGCGGCAGCCCAGTTTTTCGATCCAGGTCAAATGACCCAAGGTTCAATCACCAGTACATTTCTGACGATGATGGGTCTGACAATGATTTTTGTTACAGATTTGCACTATCTGTTTCTGCAGGGCACTTTTGCCAGTTATACAATTTTTCCAGTAGGAGAGCTCCCACCACTCGGTGATTTGAGCATGCTGGTAACGAGTTTCGTCCAAGGGTCTTTCAAACTGGGTTTTCAAATTGCGTCCCCATTTCTGGTATTTGGCCTGACTTTTTACATTGGCGTTGGTCTCATCAACAGATTGATGCCACAGGTTCAGGTTTTCTTCGTTGCTATGCCGTTGCAAATCGTCCTTTCCTTTGCCATTCTATCGATTACCATCGGAGCGGGAATGATGTGGTTTCTGAACTACTATGAGGAAGCGCTGATCCGCTTTCTGGGAGAGTAGGGACGGATGGCGGACGATAAAGATGATGCTCAAAAAACGGAGGAACCGACCGCCAAGAAACTGGAGGATGCCTTTAAGAAAGGGCAAGTACCTAAATCACAGGAAGTTGGTCATTGGTTCATGACCATTGGCATTACAATTGTTGTCATGATATTCATCGCCGGACTGGGCAACTCCCTGACTTTCGACTTACTAAAATTTGTTGAGCAACCTCACGCTATACCGATGGACAGGTATCATCTGGGAACTCTTTTCGGAGACCTTGGATGGGCCGTTGTGTCGGTGGTTGGGCCTGCTATTGGTGTCTTGATGCTTGCCGGGTTTCTGGGAAATATTGTTCAACATCGGCCGGTTTTTTCTGCAGAACGGATTAAACCGAAGCTTGAAAAACTCTCCTTATTAAAAGGCATGAAGCGTTTGTTTTCGCTGAAGTCTGTAATGGAATTTCTGAAGGGGATTTTGAAAATATCATTAGTTGGCGGGATTGCCTTTCTTTTCGTCTCACCAAGAATGGAAGAACTACCGATCATTGTGTCGTACGACATACCGCAGGTCCTTGTATTGATACAGGAGCAATCTCTCCTGTTGTTGGCAGGCGTTGTAGCCGTGATGAGCGTTATAGCCGGCCTTGATTTTATCTATCAGCGGTTCAATCACTATAAAGAATTGCGGATGACCAAACAGGAGATCAAGGACGAGCATAAGCAAACTGAAGGCGACCCCATGATCAAATCACGGTTGCGGGCAATTCGCATGGAAAGGTCCCGCCAACGTATGATGCAGGCGGTTCCCGAAGCTGATGTTGTGATCACCAACCCGACCCACTTTGCAGTTGCACTCAAATATAGCCCGGACGATGAAAGAGCCCCGGTCGTAGTGGCCAAGGGGCTGGATAATATCGCCTTTAGAATACGTGACATTGCAAACGAGAACAAAATACCAATCGTCGAAAATCCTCCGTTAGCGCGCGCTTTACATAAAGCATGTAATCTTGATGAAGAAATACCTTATGAGCATTTTAAGGCTGTTGCTGAAATAATTGGCTATGTTATGCGTCTCAATAAACAGAAATACAAGAAGTAGGTCCGTGTAATGGTGGAAAGAAAAACCAGGCAACCAAGGAACAGGCGATTTTCTGTCGGCCTAGATGCCCGGCAGCTGGCAGCGGCGTTTTTCCTCGTCGCGGCACTTATTGTCGTTTCTGCTCTTTTGGGGCAAGAGCTTGGGCCGCTAAATATTATTATTCTTAGCGCGATGGTCGTCGTCGCCATGGGGTTAGGCCTTTGGTATTTGATTTTTCATGGTCTGCGGCGGGCGGCGAGTGGTAATCTTGAATTGCTTCTTGAGGTTATATCGACGAGCCCGGAAGGTCGGCTCATAACAACAAAGGACGGAATGTATGTGGCGTCGAATAACGCCTATTTGAAGCTCCTTGGTTTGCCCATCCGCGGAACACGGAAAACGCTCAAGGATATTTTAACGGATGATCCGGAAGCCGCCCACCAAGTCAGCCAGATTCTGAAGACTGCAGTGTATGAGGGGTCATCGGGCCCGCGGACCGACATTCAAATGAAAAGTGGACGATGGCTGTCAATTCTGGCGCATTCGATTGAAGCTATTCCTGAAAATATCATTTGGTACGTAACGGAAACCACCCGCCAACATCGGCAGGAGGAAGACGAACGCATCGAGCGGCAAAAACTCTCTGAGTATTTTAATAATGCGCCCGTTGGATTTTATTCACTGGATGGCGACGGCAAAATACAATTCGTCAATCGGATTTTCGCGGAGTGGCTCGGGTATCATCAGGACGAACTAGTAAATGATGTGATGAATTTTTCTGACCTCATCATTCAAAATAGTGACGATCAACTGACTTTCATGGAGGATTTGACAGAGGCTGGTCAACTATTTGAAGGAGAAGTAGATCTGCGGCGGAGAGATAGCACGGTTCTTCCTGTTCATATCACGCAGACTATTGTCCGAGACGACGCTGGCAATGTTCTCGGTTCGAGGTCGGTAGTCCGCGAGCTCTTACAGGAACAGGAATGGCGGGAGCGGGTAGCAAGTGCTGAACTCCATTTCCGGCGTTTCTTTGAAGCCGCGCCCATCGGAATCGTCCTGCTTGACGGTGATGGTGTTGTAATTGAAGGAAACCCGGCTTTCCGGGCGTTAACGGAAACAGTCTTGAATAGTGCAGTTGGTAGTCACGTTACCGAGCTCGTTCAGTTTGAGGATCAACCTCATTTGCAACATAAACTTGAAGCGGCTTTTGTTAGTTCTAGTGCCTCAACCCCGATCGAAGTGAAACTAAAAGGAGGGGCCGAGCGCGCCGCAAACTTGTATATAAGTGCCATCGCCGGAAGCGATGAAAATTCTGGCCGGTTCCTGGTTCATGTCGTCGACACGTCCATTCAAAGAAATCTCGAAGTTCAGTTTGCACAAAGCCAGAAAATGCAGGCAGTTGGCCAATTGGCGGGCGGCATTGCTCATGACTTTAATAATCTGTTGACGGCGATGATTGGCTTCTGTGATCTGCTAATGCTGAAACATCAAGTGGGAGATCCCTCTTATTCTGATATCAATCAAATAAAACAAAACGCCAATCGCGCCGCCGGCCTAGTCCGTCAACTATTGGCTTTCTCACGTCAGCAAACGTTGCGACCTGAAGTAACGGATTTGACAGATGTGTTGGCAGAGCTTTCCAATTTGTTGCGTCGTTTGATAGGAGAAGCCATTCAGCTCAAAATATCGCATGCACGAGATCTGTGGTTAGTGAAAGTTGATAGAGGGCAATTTGAACAGGTTATTATCAATCTGGCGGTCAACGGTCGGGATGCTATGTCTGGGGATGGACAATTAACTTTCGAGACCGAGAACCTGACCATTACGGAGCGGGGCAAAGAATATCATGAACTTATACCGCGAGGAGATTATATTCAGGTTAAAGTTTCCGATACAGGGACTGGTATTCCTGACGATGTTATCGAAAAAATATTCGAACCATTTTTTACAACAAAAAAAGTAGGCGAGGGAACTGGGCTGGGATTGAGTACTGTTTACGGCATTATCAAACAAACGGGCGGCTTTATTTTTGCTGAGAACAATACAGAGATACCAGGAACAACATTTTATATTTTCTTGCCGCGGTATATGGACACAGCAGAAGCGGTAACCGGGGAGGAGGCGCCGTTGCAGGTTCACCGAGACCTGACGGGGACAGGTACTATATTGCTAGTGGAAGATGAAGATCCAGTTCGATTGTTCGCGGTGCGGGCGTTGCAGAATAAGGGATACAATGTCCTGCAGGCGGATTGCGGGGAAACCGCACTGGAGGTTGCCGCGGAACATGATGGTGAAATTGATCTGTTGATAACAGATGTGGTTATGCCGAATATGGACGGACCGACACTCGTTAAAAATGTTTTGGCGAAGAAACCAGATATGAAAGTTATATTTATTTCAGGGTATGCTGAAGACGCGTTCCGAAAAGATCTCGATTATGATGTTAGCAAAATCGATTTCTTGCCAAAACCGTTCTCTTTGAAGGAAATTGCCAATAAAGTAAAAGAGGTGATGTCCCGGGATCAGTAACTATTTCCCCGTCTTATCGCGGGATAGAATTATTTTCAAACATCTCATCCTTAAAAGTTCCTAACAAGTTACATATCCGTACCGCTGTTTAATTCTGCACAGTGATTGAGTGCATGATATAATGGTCATGTATCAGGGAGGATATTATCATGGCAAAATTGAAAACAACGAATATTGTCACCGTTGCTGGTAAAGAACGCATTTTGAATGTGCGTCGTGATATGCCGGACATTAGGGACCGAATGTACGAACCGGCCCTTGTCCAGCTCGCAAGCGAAGTCGATAATCGAAGCTTGGGAAATGTTGTTGATCAGAAAACAGAGGGATCCTGTACTGGACATGGTCTCGCGGCTGTCATCGATATTTTGTATGCACAAGACGGACAGGAACATTTTAAAAGTAGTCGACGCATGCTGTATGAAATGGCAAAGCGGCATGATAAGTGGCCGGGGCAGGATTATGAGGGATCGAGCTGCCGTGGGGCCATACGTGGTTGGAAGAATATGGGCGTCTGCTCGGAAGAGGACTGGCCGTATGTAGACGGCAAGCCGGACGATTTAACAGTCAATCGGGGCAAAGCAGCGCGCCGTAATACGTTAGGAGCCTACTATCGAATTCGCCCCGAAATTGCTGATTATCACGCCGCAATAAATGAAGCCGGCGCAATTTTCGTGTCTGCGCGGATCCATGACGGCTGGATTGATTTAAAAGGAAGTCGGAGTAAACTTGCAGAAATAGAAATGGCAGGGGAACCAAGGGGTGGACATGCTTTGGCTATTGTTGGATATAACGCTAACGGGTTCATTGTTCAAAACTCCTGGGGAAGAAGTTGGGGATCTTCCGGCTTTGCTCTTTGGCCATATCTCGACTGGATAGAAAACATCAGTGATGGCTGGGTTTTCCGTCGAGCATTACCGACTCCCCAAATTTTTGGTCGTCGGGCAAAATCTGCTTTTGTGAATGAAGCGGAAGCCAATAAACTTGCGCCGCGGCGGAATGATATTCTCGGTCATTTTGTCCATCTTGATAATGGAAAGTATGAGGAAACCGGTACCTATTGGAGCAATGCGAAATATATAGAGGAAACCGCAGATTTTATTGCGAAACGTGCGAAAGATGAAGACGGCGGATATAAGCATTTATTGATTTACGCTCACGGTGGGCTGAATGATCCAAAGGCCTCAGCTAACCGGGTCGCCGAATTGAAAGAAGGGTTTAAACGCAATGGCATCTACCCGTTTCATATCATGTACGATACCGGTCTTGTAAAGGAAGTTACAGATGCCGTTAAACGTGCCTTCGGTGATAGCGACGACAAAACCAAGGGGTTTGTTGACTGGATTACGGACCAGATTACAGATGTGACGGATAACGTAATTGAAGATTTGATCCGATCACCGGTAACGCCGGTGTGGGATGAGATGAAACGGGATGCGAGACTTCCTTTCGAAGCCGGAGATGGGATCCATACCATCAATACATTCGCTACCGCGTTGAAAGGTACCAGAATGCAAATTCATCTGGCAGGACATAGTACCGGTGCGGTTTTATTGGGGCATTTCCTCTCGGCTGTTGATAGTCTGGAACAACCCGATATTATTAAAAGTTGCAGTTTGATGGCCCCCGCCTGCACCGTGGATTTTTATAACAAAAAATATAAACCGCGATTGGGGAATGCGGATGCTTCATTGACCCAACTTCCCAAGCTCAATATTTACAATCTGGATGAAGATCTCGAGTTGGACGATAATGTTGTTTATGCCTACCGCAAATCGCTATTGTGTTTGGTATCAAGAGCGCTGGAGCGAGTGCCAGAAAAGAAAATACTGGGTATGAAAGCGTATTCCAAACGATTGAAAGCCAAAGGGCTGACATTTTTCTATTCCGAAGAGGGAAAAACGAAAACAACAAATAGCACGAGCCATGGCGGGTTTGATAATGACCCCAATACAATGAACCATATTATGAAAACGATACTTGGAACACCCCCTGACAAGCCATTTACGGAAGAGGAGATGAAGGGGTATTAGGATTTGCCGTGCTGGGTAATTATGCTGCGAAGAAAAATAATGCACCCTCTGATTTTGCGGTAATATGGTAAATACTGGCAGCCTTTTTCTCCGACTAAATATGGATTTTTCCGTATGATTCATGGGGATAATCAGCGTATTTGAAATTTTCTAGAATCTAGTAAACAACAAGGTGAAATTAGTATGATTAATTTGTTTCGTTAATGGTTATTAAAGAGATAACATTTAGGTTTCGCGTTAGGAGTACGGCGTAAATACTTGGCGGCGATGGCAGAGGAAATATATTGTAATGAATGGGTTATTTATTGGTGAGGGAACCCTTCTTGTCCAATGCGCAGAGGAGTTTCGGCTGGCCGGTGGTACGATAACGGGAATTCTCAGCCAAGAACCACGTGTCCGCGCCTGGGCGAAATCTGAAAACCTTAGTCTTTTTGATACGCCAGATGACGAAAATCTGGAAGGTCTGGCATTCGATTATCTTTTTAGTATCGTCAACTTTGATATTTCACCAAGCCACCTTCCGACCCAAGCGAAGTATTTCTCCATAAACTTCTTTGACGGACCGCTTCCAAAATATACGGGTGTAAATGTAACCTCCTGGGCTCTCATTCAAGGGGAAACGGATCATTCAGTTAGCTGGCATGAGTTGAAAGATATGGCAGATGAGGGAAGGATCCTTAAATCTCGATCTGTTGCCATAACGGCAAATGAAACTTCAATGACGTTGAATGCCAAATGCTATGAAGCCGGCCTAGCGTCTTTTATAGACCTTGTCCAAGATTTGAAGAATGGAACGGTTCAGCTTATCGAGCAAAATGGTGAAAGCCATTGGTATGACCGCATGAAGCGCCCAGAATTTCTTGGTACGCTGGATTTCACCAAATCAGCGAAATTATTGGATCAACTTGTTCGCGGATTGGATTTTGACGCATATGCAAATCCGTTGGGAATTCCGAAAATCTGGACGGGAAAATCGTTGTTTTTAGCAGGCGCACTTGAAGTGTTAGAGGGGCCGGCATCCGGATCACCGGGATTAATTGTTTCCCTGGAAAATACCAGTGTTCGTATTGCCTCCGCCGATCATGACGTTGTCTTAAGTGATTTACGGAACGTCGCTGGCAATCGCGTGTCCCCGGATGACTTGGGATTGGTGGTAGATGACACCTTGCCAGCCACTGAAGAATTACAATCCGATTTAATAGATGCTGCTGCGCTGGCAGAGGATCATTGGTTGCAAAAGTTATTAGAGGCGCGGCCGATCCTTTCCCCATTTCCTGAAAATAGGGATGGGATACAGGGTGCTATTAGTGTTTCGCTCCCCGTTGTAGAGACGTTAACTATTGACCAAATCGGTGCGGGTTTATTGATTTGGTTTTCCCTTCTAACAGGGACTGAAAAGATTTCTTGTGCGGTGGATACGAATAGCGACAACCATCCTTTAATAGCCGATAATCAACTGATAAATCTCCTCGTTGATCACAATGGGACAGGTAGAGAAACGCTTAATCAATTTACTCAAGCAAAATTAGATGGAGAAGTAGTAGGGCCTCGTAGTGCAGACTTGCTTGCTCGTATTCATGAGCCATCAATGCGACATACTGTTCTTGAAGCTCTTTCCACGGTGGTTACTAAGGAAGACGGCAGTGATGACGAGTTGCTGAAAGGAAGGCAATTGGTGGTAGCGATTGGTGCCCGACCACGCCTTATTGCCCAAAGAGAATTTTATACTGAGGAAGTTCTTGAACTAATTGGACGAGATTTTTCTTTGTTTTTGGAAACTTTTGTTAGAACGCCAGATACTCCTCTGAAAGACTTACCTTTAGCGGATCCTGCAGAAGAAAATACTGGTATGGCGCTGACGGGGATTTCGTATCCGCAAGACGTCCGCATTCATGACGTCATAAAATTACAGGTAAAGAAAACGCCAAATAAAAGTGCGTTGGAGGCCGACGGGGAGGTTTTAACTTACGCTGAATTGGACGAACGGTCGGATTCCTTGGCTGCGGCTCTCACCCAACGCGGAGCAGAGCGGGGGAAGGTTGTTGGATTGTGCTTGGAGCGTTCAGTTGACTTAATTATCTCGATGTTGGCAATTTTGAAGACAGGAGCTGCCTACCTTCCACTTGATCCTTCTTATCCGGCAGAGCGCGTAGCATTCATGCTCGAAGACAGTGAGGCGCCCCTTATTATTGCCAGCCAAGCAACGGAATTCAAATTCCATCTGGATCCGCAGAAGATCATTTATCCCAATGCCGAATCCGAAAAATTCATGATGCCAGGTGGGGAAGCCTCGGACCTTGCATATCTCATGTACACGTCAGGTTCGACCGGTATACCAAAAGGTGTCATGCTGACGCATAGAAATATTGTGAATTTCTTTGCTGGAACAGATCTTGTCGTTCCTCATAATGATGACGTCCGATTATTGGCAATTACCTCCGTATCTTTTGATATTTCGGTTCTTGAAATTTTCTGGACGCTCGCTCGGGGCTTTACAATTGTTTTGCAAACCGACGGTGCAGAGACAACTCCTGTGCCAGGTTTTAGTCTATTTTATTTTGCTTCTGAAGTTTCAGGAACGGGACCCGAAGCTTACAGGTTATTGTTACAGGGCGCCAAATTTGCTGATGAAAACGGGTTTGAAGCTATATGGACACCAGAGCGCCATTTCCATGCTTTTGGAGGACTTTACCCCAACCCGGCCGTAAGCTCTGCAGCCGTGGCAGGCATAACGAAAAACGTTCATATCCGTGCAGGCTCTTGTGTATTACCGCTTCATCATCCAATTCGTGTTGCTGAAGATTGGGCGCTTATTGATAATATTTCAGATGGTCGCGCCGGCATTGCCATTGCCAGCGGCTGGCAACCTAACGACTTTGTCTTGCAGCCAGACAATTTTGACGACCGTAAAGATATTATGCTGGATGGTATAGACAAATTACGAGCCCTTTGGCGCGGTGAGAGTTTACCCTTTCCCAATCATAAGGGTGAGATGGTCGAGACATCTACGTTACCGCACCCCGTTAATGGAGATATTCCACTTTGGTTGACAGCGGCCGGGAACCCGGAAACCTTCGCAGCGGCAGCGAAAAAGGGATGCTACGTGTTGACGCATCTTTTAGGTCAAAAATTTGAAGATGTGGCTGAGAAAATTCGGGCCTATAGGGTAGCATGGAGGGAAGCCGGTCACCCTGGCCACGGCAAGGTTACGTTGATGCTACATACCTTTGTAGGAGAGGATGAAGATGAAGTTCGGGAAATAGTTCGCGATCCCATGAAGGAGTACTTGAGAAGTTCAGTCGACTTACTGCGACGCGCCTCCTGGAGTTCACCTACATTTAAGCAAAAAGCCGACGCAACAGGCGTTACGCCTCAGGATGTATTTGAGAAGCAAGAATTAACTGAAGAAGAAACGGAAGCCCTGCTCGATCATGCTTTCGAGAGATATTATCAAACAAGTGGATTGTTTGGTACAGCGGAAAGTTGCCAGGAGTTAGTTCGAAATATCGCGCAGATGGGTGTTGATGAGATTGGCTGCTTGATTGATTTCGGAGTTGATACCGATCTGGTATTAAAGCATTTAACTTTCATCAACGAATTGAAGAATAATTTGCTGGCTGAAGGTGGTGTCGCAAGACAGGCTTCCGTCGCGGAGCAAATAGTTGAGCATGATATAACTCATTTTCAGTGTACGCCTTCGATGGCCTCCTTTTTGGTGGCAGAAGCTGCTGGTCGAACGGCTCTGAGCAAACTAGACGTAATGATGGTCGGTGGGGAAGGTTTCCCACCAGCCCTTGCGCAAAATTTGAAGGCAAACCTTCGAGGAACTCTTCTCAATATGTACGGAACTACGGAGACTGCGGTTTGGTCGTCTGTTGCTAAATTGGAAAAGATAGGCGATGCAATTCCGTTGGGTGAGGCACTTGCCAATACAATATACACCGTCCGTAATCAATATGGCCAAACGCTACCAAGCGGTGTTGCCGGAGAGCTTTGGATCGGCGGAGATGGTGTCGCTGACGGGTATTGGAAACGCCCCGAACTTAATGCAGAGCGGTTTCTTGAAATAGAGGAAGGCCGGGTTTATCGGACAGGGGATCTTGTCCGGCATATGCCAGATGGTCGTCTTGAATTTCATGGTCGCTTGGATAACCAAGTCAAAATTCGCGGACATCGGATAGAACTAGGTGAGATTGAAGCGGCCTTGGGGTCGCTTGATGAAATAAAAGACGCTGCGGTGACGGTGTTCGAGAGTGGTGAAAGTGATAAACGGTTGGTCGCTTTTGCAACCATCTTACCGGGCCTAAATGGAGACCCGATGGATATCCGTAAAAGGATCGGAAAAATTCTGCCGGAATTTATGACGCCCTCTCAGGTGGTTTTACTGGACACGTTACCTCAAACACCCAATGGGAAAATCGACCGTAAAGCGCTTCCGCAATCGCAACCACAGTCAATTGTCTCGGCAGAAACGCAGACCAATGACACTGAAGTCTTGATCGCTAAAATTTGGTGCGAAGCGTTAGGGTTGGCCGAAGTCAGTGTCACGGACAATTTTTTCGATCTCGGAGGGCATTCTCTTCTGGTAATTCAAGTGCAGCGACGCATGAAACAACAATTCAACAAAGAAATAGCGATTACTGACATGTTTCGATATTCGACGATTAAATCGCTTTCTGAACATGTTAGCGGGACTGGTAACGAGAAAAGTCAGGTAACTGCAGCTGCAAGGGGAGTACAACGAGCTGCCGCACGCCGCACAAAGATGAGGCGCAGGGCGGGAGGTTCCGTGCAAACATGACAAATAGTATTGAAGGAATTCAGTCTTCCGAAAAGATCGCAATTGTCGGCATGGCCGGACGATTTCCGTCAGCACGTAACGTTGCCCAATTGTGGAAACTTTTGGACAGCGAACGTATGGGGACCCGGTGGTTTACTGAGTCGGAAATGCGGGCGGATGGCGTTCCAGCCAAAGATTTGTCTAATCCTAACTATGTTCGCGCGGCCAATTATCTTACTGATATGGAGAATTTTGATGCCGGTTTTTTCGGGTTTTCGCCGCGTGAGGCGTCTATTCTTGACCCGCAGCACCGCCATTTTCTGGAATGTGCGTGGGAAGCGTTGGAAGATTCTGGACATATGCCAGAACTGTTTGACGGGAGTATTGGCGTTTTCGCGGGTTCCGGTATGCAGGCTTATTTGCCGTTTAATCTCCTAACTAATCCTGATTTGGTAGAAGAAATTGGTATGTTCCTTCTTCGTCATACAGGAAATGATAAGGATTTCTTGACGACAAGACTCTCTTACCTATTGAATCTACGAGGGCCCTCCGTTGCAGTTCAAACGGCGTGTTCCACATCACTTGTCGCCGTGCATCAAGCGTCAGCTAGCTTGCTTTCAATGGAATGCGACATGGCCATTGCCGGGGGTGTCACAGTTGAGTTGCCGCACCGTCATGGCTATACATTCGAAGAAGGTGAAATACAATCGCCAGACGGACTTTGCCGGCCCTTCGATGAGGAAAGTCAAGGAACTGTTTTCGGATCAGGAGCGGCTTTAGTGGTGTTGCGTCGACTTGAAGATGCTTTGGCAGACGGCGACGATATCCGGGCCGTAATTCTTGGTTCGGCTGTAAATAATGATGGCTCGCAAAAAGCTGGATATCTTGCCCCAAGTGTAGATGGACAAGCGGAGGCGGCAGCTGAAGCACTTGCCGTTGCCGGTGTTCCCGCAGAAACCGTCGGATATATAGAAGCCCATGGTACGGGGACACCTGTAGGGGATCCCATAGAGCTTGCTGGTCTTGCGCAGGCCTATGGAGAGGGCGGCATTGGATTTTGCGGTATAGGTTCGGTTAAAAGCAATGTCGGGCATCTAGACACTGCTGCAGGTACAACGAGTTTAATAAAAGTTGTCGAAGCCATGCGGCACAACGTAATTCCGGCGTCATTGCATTATAAAACACCAAACAGCCGTTTTGATATGGATAACAGTCCTTTCTATGTAGTTGACCAAAGTAAGGAGTGGCAACGAAGTAATTCTCCAAGGCGGGCAGGTATAAACTCTCTTGGTGTGGGGGGGACCAATGCCCATGCTATTATCGAAGAAGCGCCCTTACGTTCGTCTACCGATACAGAGGAATGCTGGAGGCTTTTTCCCTTTTCCGCCCGTAACTCGATTGCGCTCGACGGACTACAGGATAAATGGCGGGAGTTCGTTGCTTCCGCAGATATGCCTTCATTAGCGGATGCCGCTTATACATTACGTAATGGGCGCCGAGAATTTTCTGAACGACGAACCATAGTTGCAAAAGACATCACAGACCTAACTGCAGCACTGTGGCAAGAAACGCCAGCACGGCTGGCCACCGGTTCCGCGTCGGGGGCAAAAGTTGAGATAGTGTTCATGTTTCCAGGGGGAGGCGCCCAATATCCAGGTGCAGGCGCAGATCTTCTCAAAACCTCGCTGGATTTTAAGAAAGCTGTCGAGGAATGCTTTGCGTCTATGCCCGCCATTGCGCCCGAAGACCTTTATTCGATCATGTTCGAACGAACCATTGATGATGAAAATGCCCGGGGCAAATTGGAGATGTCAGGCTATGCGATCCCGGCATTATTTATTCTAGAATATGCTTACGCAAGGATGTGGCAGGGTTGGGGTGTGACACCCTCTGCCATTCTTGGACATAGTGCAGGTGAGTATGCTGGTGCTGTTATTGCAAATGTCATGTCTGTTGCTGATGCTTTAAAAATCGTCGTTTGGCGTGGAAAAGTCATGGATGCGGCGGCGGCGGGCGCTATGAGCATGATTCCAGCTCCCCTTACTAAGGTATCTGAGCTGATCGGAAACACTCTCGATATAGCAGCTCTCAATGCGCCAGACCTTTGTGTTGTTTCTGGAGACATTGACAGAATTGATGCTTTGGAAATGCAACTCAAGGGCACAGAATATGAAGCGACCCGAATTCGCATTAACGTTGCTGCTCATAGCCGTATCCTAGATAATCAGCTTGAAAATTTTAGAAATGGTATATCAGACGTTAAACTTAAACGACCGGATATACCGTTTGTTTCAAGCTTGCGTGGCAGTTGGTCACAAGAGGAAGATTTTTCGACAATTGACTATTGGGTAGATCATCTCCGTCACACTGTCCTTTTTGCCGATGCCGTGGAAACTATATTAAAGAAACCAGGGCAGATATTTCTTGAGGTAGGACCTGGTAGAACATTGGGACCTCTTGTGGAAATAAGTCATGGTGAACATAAACCTGTTGCAGTAATTGCCTCATGTCGGTCGCCAAAAGAAGTCGAGAATGATATGGCAGTGGCTCTCAATGCTGCTGGTTCTATTTGGGCGCATGGTGGAGCTCTCGACTGGCACGATTTACCTGGCGCGACCGGGAGAAGGGTCCCACTGCCAACATATGCTTTCGCAAAAGATCGGCATTGGATTGAGCCGGGCTCAGGGGTCAATACGAATGAAGAAGAGGGCGAAGAACCTAAATTTCATTTGGAACGCATCGCCAATCCGGATAATTGGTTTTTGTCGCAAACTTGGAACATTGCACCTACTCCGCCGGCTGAACCAAATATTGATGCAAGCTGGCTCTTGTTTGTAGGTGAAGATGCTGTTTCTGAGGCACTTATTCAAGAACTAAAAGAGCGCAGAGAAAAGTACTTTATCGTACGAATAGGTAAGTCGTTTGTCGAAGATGGTTGCGTATTTCAAATAGTCGCGGATCGCGCAGAAGATTATGAAGCGTTGTTAAAAGCGCTACCGGAATTACCTGGCAATATTGTCCATTGCTGGCCAATGGGAGCTCAAGGTAAAACACAGCAATCCCATATTTTTGATAGTGCTTTTTTACTTTGCCGGGCCTTGCAAGCCGAAGATCCGGAAGAAGTAGTTCGTCTAAGTTTTATAGGCGCAAATGCTTTTTCTGTTGTTGGTGAGAAAGTTATACGTCCGGAGTTAGGCACACTCCTTGGTCCGGTCCGCGTCGCACCAAGGGAAATACCGTCGCTTGTCACGCAATATCTGGATTTCGATCAAGGTGAAAAAGCATCTTGGATAGTGGACTCCATATTGGAAGAGCATGATGGAGAAACCGCTGAAGATGTGATTGCGTTTCGAGGGCGCAAACGTTTCCAACAAGATTTTACCCGTCTTGAAGTGCCTGTTTTAAATGGCATACCCAGTAAAGTGAAGGTCAATGGCTGCTATGTTATTACCGGTGGAATGGGCGGTATAGGCCTCGAATTGACGAAATACCTTGGCGTCACGGCTAAAGCGCGAATTGCGTTGATCGGTCGGCGGGAGATGCCGGATAAAAGGGATTGGGCGAAGGTGCTGAAACGCGAACCGGGTTCAAATATAAGCCAGGCTATTGAAATAGCAAAAGAGGTGGAAGCGGCAGGCGGTGATGTTCTTTTTGCCAGCGCGGATGTTGGGGATCACGAAGCAATCTCAGCGGCACTTAAAACGGTCCAAGCCAAGTTTGGAAGTATTGACGGTTTGTTTCATGGGGCTGGGACTATGGATGATGCGCCTATGATGGTAAAAACTATCGAAGACGCTCATCAAGTAATGTCGGCAAAGGTAATTGGCGGCGAACATCTTTCAAATCTTCTACCTCCAGGAACTTTGGATTTCTTCGCGGTGTTTTCATCTACGTCTGTGATTACCGCGCCTCCAGGCCAAGTTGACTATGTTGCAGCAAATAGCTTTCTTGAAGCGTTGGCAGCCTCGCGAGAAGATGGACTTGCTATCTCTTGGGGTGTCTGGCGCGATGTCGGTATGGCGTCGCGGGTATATAATCAGATAGAACACCAACCCAATGAATCCCACCCGTTACTTGGGTATAAGGAAGTAGGAGAGGATGGTGCCGTAAGCTTTACTGCGTATTATGACCCGACGACGCTATGGGTTCTAAATGAACATGTCGTGGGCGGTATCCCGGTTTTGCCCGGCACAGCATATATTGAGATCGCTTGCGCCGCTATGGATGTAGTGTCCGGTGGGCGTAAATGGGAATTACAAACTCTGTCGTTGGTTAACCCCATGATCTTTCCGGAGAATTTACGAGCACGCGTGGTTATTTCGCTGACGCCTGATGACCAAGGGTATGAATTACGTATCCAGAGCACACTTTCTTCTGAAGCCCCTCTGGTAGAACATTGCCGGGCGCAGATCGTGATGAAACGGTTAACCGACCGAAAATTTCCTCGGGACTTGCAGAATATATCAGATTTGTCAGTTTCGGAGAGCAGCGGCCAGGGTTCTCAGGAAAACCTTATTGATTTCGGTCCGCGGTGGGATAATGTGGGTGAAATTCGCGTCGGAGATCGAAAAATTGAAGCTGACTTTGCGCTTGCTGAGAATTTCCTTCCAGATCTGGATGTATTTTTTGCACATCCGGGTCTGACCGATACTGCTGCGACAATTGGGCTCAACTTACTCGCCGACGTCGGCAATGAAGGTGCTTTTTATGCGCCTATGTCTGTAGACCGTATACGCTTCTTTAAACCGTTGCCCCGGCGGTTTGTCACACGAGCTAAATTGGTGGCTGAAACACCTGGTCGTTATGCGAGCT
This sequence comes from Sneathiella sp., assembly GCF_036960985.1. Taxonomy (NCBI): domain Bacteria; kingdom Pseudomonadati; phylum Pseudomonadota; class Alphaproteobacteria; order Sneathiellales; family Sneathiellaceae; genus Sneathiella; species Sneathiella sp. The sequence continues at coordinate 90,143 of NZ_JBALWD010000013.1, forward strand.
TTGATGTGGTTTTCCTCGATGAACAGGGTACGCTGTTGATGGTGCTTGAAGGCTTCGCATTGCGCCGCGTAGAAGGTACTACCTTTGATTGGCATAACTCGCCTGAACTTCTATTCGACGTGATGATTGCGCAGGGTATTTGCGCACGAGAATCTAGCATAGTATTTTCCAAAGTGCTCAATGTGACTGGGCGGCAGATGGTTGTTTCTCCGACATCGATGAAAGATTTAATTCGTGAGATGTCGAAGGCCGTCGAACCACGTCGTAAGAAATCTCTCAAAAAGAATGAAAAATCACTAATCGTCGCGGCATCTTATGCAAATTCAGTCGAAGAAAAAATGGCGACTCTTTGGTCGAACCTGCTTGGTGTCGAACAGCCTGCACCGGAAGCAGATTTTTTCGATTTGGGGGGGCATTCACTGGCCGCCGTCCGCCTGTTTGCAAAAATTAGGAAAGAGTTCCTGACGGACCTGCCTCTCGCGACATTATTCCAGTCCCCAACTTTACGGAGTCTTTCAGACGTCGTTATTGAAAAGGGAAATATTACGATAGGTACTGTGGAGACGAAAGTGGAGAAAAAAGGAAGGATATTAGAACAAGAATGGTCTCCTCTTGTGCAAATTAAGGAAGGATCAGAAGCAGTTAATCCGTTGTATCTCGTTCATGGCGCTGGAGGAAATGTTTTGAATTTCCGCTCGTTATCAGGATACCTTGATTCTAAACTTCCTTTCTACGCTTTGCGCGCGCTCGGCTCAGATGGGGGAAGTAGTATTCACAATACTATTGAAGAAATGGCCGCTTGTTACGTCGCTGCTCTATGCAAACAACAACCAGAAGGTCCTTATAACCTTGCGGGTTATTCTGGAGGTGGCGTAATTGCATTCGAGATGGCGCAACAGCTTCGACAGGCAGGACATGAAATTGGGTATCTGATTTATTTTGATTCAATGGCACCGGATATCGATCCGCATAAAATCGGAATTTTAGAAAAAATTTGGATGGCGCGACACTGGAGTTTACGTTTTGCTCTAAATTGGCCGTTAAGAAAATGGCGAGGTCGGTATGCCGGAAGTGAAAATATCGAAATTGAACGCTATCTGGAAAGTGGTGAAGCCATACCCGAAGAACTTTTAGGTCGTCGCATGACGCAGGCTTATCTTGCTGCAGAAAACCGATATCAACCTAAGGACTATACGGGAGATGTTTTGCTATTTAAGGGCGCTGAAGCCAGCATCGAATTTCTGCGCGCAGGCCCTGATCTTGGCTGGGGCACGTGGGTATCGGGAAATATTGAAATTCAAGAATTTGAGTGTGACCATTTTAATATGATGATTGATCCGACTATCGGAGAAATCGGAAAAATTCTTAATGAACTTTTGGTTGGCGACTAGGTCAGTGTTGTTTGATCACCGTATCGTAGAATGTCGTTACTTCGTCAGCTAACCCTTGTTCAAATAAATTTACATGCGTTCCGTTCTCGAAGGGTATAAAAGTCTTGGGCTCATTTGCTGCTTCATACAAGCGTTTGCCGAAGCGAATATGTATGGCGGTATCCTGTTCTCCATGGAGCATTAAGAGCGGTGTTTTTATTTTAGTGATACGATCAATTGAATCATAGCGTTCCCGATGCATCACGTAACAAAAAGGCAGGCCATAATATCGGTCCGTAAAATAATCACAGAAGCGGCTATAAGCGGCAACCAAGATAACGCCGTCGACGTCGCGCTCTGATGCCAAAGTGACAGCGATGCCGGAGCCGAGACTATAGCCATAGGCCAGCCGGCGTGCTTTTAAAATTGGTGTTCCCATTAAACTGTCAAGTTGATCGTAGAGCGCACGGGCGTCCGCAGCAAACGCAGTTTCCGAAGGCTCTCCTTCCAATCCGCTAGAGCCCCGATAAACCAAGGCAGCCAAGCCATAACCCTGTTCCAAAAATGGCTTCAGGGTTTGTACTGATGGTCCTATGGAGGCGAAATTCCCCATAAAAAACAAGATTACCGGCGCATCGCCTTCTGGGGGCTTTATCCAGGCCCTAACATCTGCGCCATCTTCGGACTTGAAATCGACAACTTCGATACCGTTAAGATCAAATTGTTCCGGGTTGTCAGCATTATTGTGAAATTTGTATATGCCACCGTAGAAAACTCGCGATAGGATAAAACAGGCAATAATTGCAAGTATGAGGCCTATTCCAAGGATAATTAGCGCGTTCTGTATTGTCATATAAAACCAAATCTTCTTCTTAATAGACCTTCTACGATGCAGACAGGGTCATTTTACCTTGAAATCGTCTGCTCCCGTCACTTTTTATTGAATATTACGATAGGGGATTTCAAATGGCTAGTGCCGCCCGACTACGGCCGAGATGATTAGAGGTTCGTTGCAGGCAATCAGGAGCAAAGGTGCGGCATAATCAGAGCCTCTAAGATTGGGCTGAGTGAAACCGATCCATGCGTTCAAAGGTAGATTTGCAATTTCACCGCGGTATTATCGAAAAATCTGTACGAACGAATGAAAACGGTTTGTGACGGATGTTGGTCGTCAGATTTTTTGTCCAAGCGAAACTGCTATAGGAGGGCGTGTCGTATTTTCCGCTGGAACGAAAATCTTATAAGTAATAACAATCGAGCCATATTCAGCATTATTTTTCGTCAGAAAGTTGATCAAAAATCTTCGCAGTTTCAACGATAATATGTGCCGTCATATCCAATGCCTTGGGATCAATAGTTGACGGCAGATCCTGGGGAGAATGATATGTCTGAAAAATTGTCGGGCGATTGGCCGTCCGTATCCACCTAAATGCATTGGGATTGGCGATATAATCTCGTAGAGTTTGTCCGTCAGCCTCTGGTAACACTGTAACCCCGACAGCAGGAATACCCGTTAGGTAAAACCGATGGTGATCGCTGGAATATCGCGGAACCGGCCCATGGGTTTCGTTGTGAACACCAAGATCCTTGCCCGCCTGTTGGATTGCCTTGACAATCTTTGAACTCTCGAGATTATCTCGGAGATCCCATATTCCAAACGCGTCGCCAATACCACACATCTCAAAGCTGGCAACACCGAGAACATTTTCGACACCGTGGTTTTTGATATAGCCTTGCGTGCCGATTAAACCGACTTCTTCCTTATCCGGAAACAAAAACCTTACATTGATGTTTTTTAAAGGACCGGCTGCACGGAGCATTTCGTATGCAGATATAACGGAGGCAACGCAAGACGCGTTGTCATTGGCGCCCGCTGAGCCCATGACGCGATCATAATGTGCAACTATTATTAAAGTTGGTGCATCGATTGGCCCCAAGTCCGCAAAAGCATTTGTTCCGTTCTTGCCATCAATTGTAAAGGGATCCAATTCGTAGGGTATTTCAGATGCTGTGAGGGCTTCCGTCAGGATATGGAGCCGTTCTTCGTTACTTCTCCCGGACATCACCTCGACAAGCCGGTACGGTGACGGATTCTCAAGGTAGTAACTGAAATCCGGACCTTTTTTGATTGGTGTTGCGCAACCCGATAAGCCAAGAAGTAATGCTACCATCCATAATAACGGGGCGTTTCGTAGTTTCAATTTGAGGGGCAATCTTTTGCTCTCCAGAGACATAAATGCATAAACGTAAACGGAAAAATTAGCAGCATTTTTGCACAGGTTCAATTCTCCTACGACTTTCGCGTTATTTAGAGAAGGGAAGCAACAACATTGTATCCGTTTTCCGAATAGGCCTTACAGGTATGAATGGGCTGCCAAGGGTCGTTTTACCAAGTGTCTGCTTCAGGATGCACCGCACCTAGCCAATCTACGTACTCTAAATTTATGTTCGTCGTCTGATCAAGTTGGACAAAACATGGAAATAAATTTCCGTCGCATATGCGCCTAAAAACTTCCGGTCGCGGTAGGCTTCAATTTTCGCGAAACGCGTGAACGATCTGATCTGTAAAAGGTTTCATGAGATAGGACATAATCGTCCTGTTTCCAGTTTCGATGAAAGCCTCAAGCGGCATTCCAGGAACCAGTTTCTTGCCATTCAGCTTGTCCAGCTCGTTTGAATCTATCTCAAGGCGCGCTTTGTAGAAATTCTGACCTGTTATTTCGTCAACGATCATATCTGCCGAAACACTAATCAATGTTCCTGCGAGATCAGGTGTCAGGCGTTGATTAAAACTTGGAAACCGGATCCTTGCGCCGTTCTTATTGGCCAGGAGATCAATATGCACGTTGGGGACCTTGACTTCCACAACAAGCTTATCTTCTTCGGGCACAATTTGCAGAAGGGTCTCTCCTGCGCTAACCACGCCCCCAACAGAATGCATTTTCAGCTCGTGAACAGTACCCGAATAGGGGGATTTAATCGTATCACGTGTCAGGCGATCTTTTGCGGCTTTCTGTTGCCCTTCAAGCTGGGTAATAGAAATATCAACCTGCTGAATATCCTCGAGTGTTTTAGTAAGAAACTCTTCTGCCACTTGTAGTTTAAGCAGTTTCTTTTCGCTAATGGATTCCCCCAATTCTGC